>JAUXOH010000189.1 GCA_030682505.1 Candidatus Didemnitutus sp.
GTGTGCGTGACCACCTGCACGGCAACGAAAGGTGCGGCTCCTCGCTGAACCATAACTTCGCCCAGCGCCGCAAACTGTTAAGCTGGCGGATCATCAAGATGGTGCGGAGCATCAACCGCTTCAACCGCGAGGCCCTCGCGGCCCTTGAGGACCCGGACCTGCAGCGCCGGACACTGCGCGACTTTGTCGAGCGGCGGGGCTACGGTCGTGATTTTCTTGACCTGTATCTTGTGCCGATGAGCGGCGCGGTGTGGAGCACGCCGCCCGAGGAGATGCTGCGTTTCCCGGCGGCGACCCTTCTGCGCTTCTTCCACAACCACGGCTTCCTTGGTCTCAACACTCAGCACCAGTGGTGGACCGTCGATGGCGGATCCCGCGAATACGTTCGCCGGCTCTCGGCACCCTGGAGAGATCGAATCCAGGCGGGTGTCGGCGCGGCGCGCATCGAGCGCTCCGACGGGGGACCGACCGTCCTGACCACCGACGGCCGCAGAATCCGCTTCGACGCGGTGATCGTCGCGACGCACGCCGACGATGGCTTGCGCCTGCTCGCGAGTCCAACCGACGGGGAGCGCGAGATCTTGGGCAGTTTCCGTTACCAGCGCAACCTGGCGACGGTGCACACCGATGCGTCGGTGATGCCGCGCACCCGCCGCGCGTGGGCCAGCTGGAACTACGAGACGGCAATGGGGCAGGGCGGCTCGCGCGATCCGGCCACCCACTACTGGATGAACCGGCTGCAGGGTGTCTCCGAGCGCGAGAATTACTTCGTGTCGATCAATGGCGCGGCGCGCATCGATCCCGGCCGGGTGCTCAAGCGGATCGTCTACGAGCATCCGCTGTTCGACCTGGGCGCGGTCGCCGCGCAGGCCCGGCTTCCCGGTCTCAACGCGATGGCGGCCGGTACGACCGAGATCTATTTTGCCGGCAGCTACTTCGGCCACGGTTTCCACGAGGATGCCTTCAAGAGCGCCGTTGACCTTGCGACGAACATCCTGGGCCGCGATCCTTGGTCGTGCGCGGCTCCGATTCCAGAGCCGGTGGAGGCCGGTACGTTGTGACCATGCACTCGCGTCTTTTCGAGTGCCGCATCCTGCACCGCCGGTTCGCGCCCAAGCCGCACCGGTTCCTCTCTCGTGTCTTCATGGTCGCGCTGGACCTCGACGAACTCGACCTCGTGTCGCGGCGGAGCCGGTTGCTCGGGATCAACCGCGGCGGTCTCTTCAGCGTCCACGAGCGCGATTTCCTCCCCGTCGACCAAGCGGCCTTCAACGCCTCGCAGCCGCAGCCGCGGGCCCGCCCGGCCGCCGGTGATCCGGGGCTGTCGCTCAAGCAGCGCGTTTTCGCGTTCCTCCGCGAGCGTGGTGTAAACGCCCTCCCGGAGCGCATCGAGCTGATCACCATGCCGCGCGTCGCCGGCTACCGGTTCAATCCCGTGTCGTTCTACTTCTGCCGCGGGGCCGACGGTCTGCCGCTCGCCGCGATTGCGGAGGTCACAAACACGTTCGGCGAAGTGAAGCCCTACCTCCTCGACAACACGCGCTGGAGCGACGGGGCCTTCCGCCTGCGGGTGCCAAAGCATTTCTATGTCTCGCCGTTCTCCGACGTGGACGTGGAATTCGACTTCATCCTGCGCCCGGCGGGTCGCAGCCTGGCCGTGCAGATCGACGACCATGTCGGCGCCGAGCGGACGCTGACCAGTGTCCTCACCGGGTGCGCGCGCCCGTTGCGCGACCGGACGCTGCTCCTGTTCACGGTCAAATACCCGCTCCTCACGCTCAAGGTGATCGCCGCGATCCACTGGCAGGCGTTCGTCCTCTACCTGAAGCGGCTGCCATTCTTCCCGAAGGCCTCCCGCGCCGCCGACCAGCGCGACCTTTTTCACCCGCATTCGTCCATCTCCACCGGCCCTGCCGCCCGTCCTGAATCACCATGAAGACTGCCACCCTCTGCCCACCCACTGCGCCCGCCCTGGACCGGCATTCCGGCCGGACCGGGAGTAATCGCCGTCCTGCCCTGACCGCCCCGATCTTCCGGCGCATGGTCCTCGGGCTGTTTGCACCCATGGACAAGGGCCGTCTGATCCTGGAATTACCCGATGGCGCGGAACTTCGCTGCGGGAGTCGGCTTGAAACAGCGTGCGAAGCCCTGCCGATGGACATCCCCGCCGAGGCGCGCATCCGCGTGCGCGACGAACGATTCTTCCGGCGGTGTGTGCTGGCGGGTGACATCGGCTTTGGCGAGTCGTTCGTCGAGGGCGAGTGGGATTCGCCGGATGTCAGGGCGGTGATCGCGTGGTTCCTCCTGAACATCGACCACGCCCCGACGTTGTCCGGCTCGGCGCGCCGCCGGGCGCAGGCCTGGCTTGTCAACCTGATGCGGTTCACCAACCGGATCGGTCACGCGCTGCGGCGCAACACGCCCGGCAAGGCGCGGCGCAACATCCGCGCCCATTACGACGTGTCGAACGAGTTTTTCCAGCAGCTCCTCGATCCCTCGATGATGTATTCGTCGGGGATCTGGGCCGGCCCGGGCGACACCCTTGAGAAGGCGCAGGAGCGCAAGAACGAGAAACTCTGCCGGCTGCTCCGGCTTCGTCCAACCGATCGCGTGCTTGAGATCGGGACCGGCTGGGGCGGCTGGTCGCTCCACGCGGCGTCCCGCCACGGATGCCACGTCACCACGCTGACGATCTCGGAGCGGCAACACGAACTGGCCGTCGAGCGGGTGCGGCGCGCCGGCCTGTCCGACCGGATCGACGTCCGGCTCGCCGACTTCCGCGAATGGCACGGCACCTACGACAAGATCGTCTCGATCGAGATGATGGAGGCGCTCGGGCACCACTACCTTCCGGATTTCTGCCGGTTCCTGGACCGATCGCTCGACCGCGAGGGGTTGCTCGCGCTGCAGTTCATCACCTGCCCCGACTCGCGGTATGCGGAGTTCCGCCGCGGCGTGGACTTCATTCAGAAGCATGTTTTTCCCGGGTCGCTGTTGCTCTCGCTCAACCGCGTGAACGAGCAGCTGGCCCGGGCCGGCGGCTTTGTGCTCCATCAGGTGGCCGACCACGGCACCGATTATTCCCGCACGCTGCGCGAATGGCGGGGCAACCTGCATGAGCGGCGGCCGGAGATCGAGCGTCTCGGCTTCGGCGAGCGGTTCTTCCGCAGCTGGCACTACTACCTCGCCTACTGCGAGGCGGCGTTTGCGATGCGCAACATCTCCGTGGTCCAAACCCTGCACACGCGGCCGAACAACCTCTCGCTCGGTTCGGTCTCACTCTCCCCCTGCGCCCCCCCATCATGAAAAATCCCCTGCTCCTCTGGTCGCTGCGCGCGCTTTTCCTCATCGTGCTGGCCTCGATGCTTTTCGTCACGAGTTGGGCGAGCACGCAATGCCCGCTCTTCGCCATTCCCGCCGATGTGCTCCGCCACCCCTGGTTCATTGCCACGCTGGTCGACGCCTATTGGGGATTCGTGACGTTCTATGTCTGGGCGGCGTGGAAGGAACGGGGTGGCGCCGCGCGAGCCCTGTGGCTGGTGGCCGTCCTGCTTCTGGGCAACATCGCCATGGCAGTCTATTTCTTGCGCGAACTCTTTTCCCTCCGCTTGGACGAGAGCCTTGACCTCGTCTTCACCCGGCGCAACCCGGGGCACCTCCGGCTCGCCGGTGCGCTTTGCGCGGCAGCTGGAGTCGTCTACTTCGTCGCTTGGAACTCCTGATGACAGTCCCAGCAACAGTGCCCCCGGTTGCCGAAGTGCGCCGCGGCTTCTGGCGGCGGCGCGTCGTAGATCCGCTGGCCGGTTTCCTTGCGCAGGGATTCACGCCGGTGGCGCTTGCCCGCGCGATCGCGTTGGGCGCGGTCTGCGGCCTCCTGCCCTTTCTCGGTGCGACCACCTTGCTCGCGTTGGGCGCGGGCGTGGTGTTCCGGCTGAACCAGCCGGTCATGCAGGCCGTGAACTACGCGCTCAGCCCGGTGCAGGTCTTGATGATTCCTGTCTTCGTTCAAGCGGGGGCATGGATGCTCGGTGCGGACCCGGAACAGTTCTCCGTCACTGCCATGCTCGAGGCCGCCCGGGATCTGCCGGTCGGGGAGTTCGTGCAGCAGTTCGGACGAGCCGGAATCTATGCCTTCGTGGCGTGGCTGGCGGCGGCCCCGTTTCTTTTCGCGGCCGTGCTCTTCTCCGTCAGTCCGTCGCTTCACCGTCTGGCCAGGCTGCGCGCTGGCCGGGGAGGTGCGGCATGAATGAATTCCTCCTGGCCGGTACGGCGTTGGTGGCCCTCGCCGTCGGGTTCGCCGGCCTCTTCCTGTTCGCCCGGCGCGTCGACAACTACAGCGTGGTCGACGTCGCTTGGAGCCTGGCCTTCGCCGCGCTGGCGGTCTTCTACGTCCTCCTCGGCGACGGCTGGTGGAGCCGCCGGGTGCTGATCGGCGTCGTCGCCTCCGCCTGGTCGCTGCGCCTGGGTATCCACCTGTGGCGCCGGGTGGCTGCGCACCATCCGGTCGAGGATGGTCGCTACGGTGAGATGCGCGCGCGCTGGCAGGGGAACCTCGTCGGGAAGATGTTCGCGTTCTTCCAGTTTCAGGCGGTTTCGGTCGTGGTGCTGGGCCTGCCGTTCCTGTTTGCGGCGGGGAACCCGGCACCGTCACTGCATCCGCTTGAGATCGTCGGCGCTCTCCTGTGGCTCGCCGCGTGGACGGGCGAATCGATCGCGGATGCCCAGCTGGCCCGGTTCAAGCGCGAGCCGGCGAACCATGGCCGTGTGTGCGACGTCGGCCTGTGGCGGTACAGCCGGCATCCGAACTACTTCTTTGAGTGGCTCATCTGGGTCGGATTCTTTCTCGTCGGCAGCGCGGCGCCGTGGGGTTGGACCGGCATCATCGCCCCGGCCGTGATCCTGTATCTGCTCCTCCATGTCACCGGCGTGCCACCGACCGAGGCGCAGTCGCTGCGCAGCCGGGGCGATGCCTACCGGCGCTACCAGGCGACGACCAACGCGTTCTTCCCGGGCCCCCGCCGCGCCGGTGCCGCCAGGAATTCATCCCCGTGAACCTCAACCCAAACCACTTATGATCGACACCCTCCTCGAACACGACCTCCTCCCAGACTTTGCCATTCGCAAGGGCATCCGGCACCTTGTGCGCCAGCGCCTGAAGGACGAGACGCTGGGAGACGAAGCGGCCCTCGGGCGCCGCCTCGACCACTATGCGGCGGACCTGCGCACCCGGCCGATCGCCGAACAAACCGGCGCGGCCAACACGCAGCACTACGAGGTGCCGGCCGCGTTCTATCAGCTCTGCCTCGGCCAACGGTTGAAGTACTCCTGCTGCCATTATCCGACGGGTGCGGAGTCGCTCGATGAAGCGGAGGAGTCCATGCTCGGACTCTATGTCGAGCGCGCCGGCCTCGCTGACGGACAACGCGTGCTCGACCTTGGTTGCGGCTGGGGTTCGCTCTCGCTCTACCTCGCGGAGCGCTTTCGGGGCGCGAGCATCACCGCGGTGTCGAACTCGGGCGGACAGCGCCGGCACATCGAGGAGCAGTGCCGCCAGCGCGGCCTGTCCAACGTCACCGTGATCACCGGCGATATCAACCACGTGGATCTCCCCGAGGGCTCCTTCGATCGCGTCGTCTCGATCGAGATGTTCGAGCACCTGAAGAACTACCAGAAGCTCCTCGCGCGCATCGCCCGCTGGCTCGCGCCGGACGGCCGCCTGTTTGTGCACATCTTCACCCACCACAAGTTCGCCTACCACTTCGAGTCGAAGGGTCCGGGCGACTGGATGGCGCGGCATTTTTTCACCGGCGGCCAGATGCCCTCGCACGACCTGCTCCAACGGTTTCAGGACGACCTGCGGCTGGCCGGCGAGTGGCAGCTCGACGGCACCCACTACCAGCGCACGGCGGAGCACTGGCTCGCAAACATGGATGCCAACCGGGACGCCATCATGCGGATCTTCGCGAGCACCTACGGTTCCGCCAATGCCGTCAAGTGGTGGTCGTACTGGCGGGTCTTTTTCATGAGCTGTGCCGAGCTCTGGGGCTACCACGGGGGCAGGGAATGGATTGTCAGCCACTATGTGTTTGAAAAGCCGAATGCGTGAAATGACCGTGATGTTACCGAGAAAATCAATCGGCAGGGGATTCTTCGTGCTGCTCGTGGTGTCTTGCCTGTCGTCCGCACTCGCGCAAAGCGCCGACGCCGCGCGCGAAGTCGGGGATGCCGCAATGGCGCTCGGGCTCGGCGCGGAGCGCCGGATGGACCCGCGTGCGGCGCTCGGGCATTTCCGCGTCGCGCTCGAGGCGAGGCCCGACGATGCCTTTCTCCAACAGAAGGTCGCCCAGCAGCTCAGCGATGCCGCCTTTCTCGAGACGGATCCGGCCGAGCGGATCCGGTTGGCAAAGGAGGCGATGGTCCACGCACAGCGCGCGGTGGCGCTGGACCCCAAGTCGGCCGTCGCCCGGCTGTCGCTTGCGGTGCTCTACGGCAAACTGGCGATCGAGGAGGGCATCGGCACGCGTATCGATTATGCCCGGCGCATCCACCGGCACGCCGAGGAGGCGCTGCAGCTGGACCCGGACTACGCCTGGGCGTCGCACGTGCTCGGCCGCTGGCATGTCGAGCTGTCGCAAGTCAACCTGGCGCAGCGGGCCGTGGTTTCCGTTTTGTTTGGCGGACTGCCCGAAGCCTCCATCGATCGGGGGATCAGGCTGCTCGAGACCGCCGTGCGGCTCGAGCCCCGCGCGATACCGCATCGGGTCGAACTTGGTTTCGCCTACCAGCGCCTCGGGCGTGTCAACGAGGCCCGGTTCTGCTG
>JAUXOH010000404.1 GCA_030682505.1 Candidatus Didemnitutus sp.
GGGAGTGTTCTCCGGCGGTGACTCAGTGCGGGGGCCCAGTCTGGTGGTCCACGCCGTGCGGGATGGCCGAATCGCGGCCTTGGGCATTCACCGCTACTTGGCTGACATACCGGTGCGCGTGTAGTCGAGTCGCCAGAGAGAAGAGGCTGGCGGGTTTCCGTCTTGGGTTTCGAGCTGCCTGACGGATGGGAGATACCTCGCGAATTGTTAAAAGTGCGCCATCTCGTCTCATTTCGCGTTGACCGCAGGGAGTTGGGAGCACTTTATCAGAGCATGGTACCGAGCGTATTGATCGTCGATGACGAGAAGCACACCCGGGAAGGGCTGCAGGAGGCGTTGCAGGAGAACTACGATGTCTCAGTCGCGGCCAGTGCGGAAGAGGGCTTCAACCTGATGGATGCCCAGGAATTTGAAGTGATCGTGACCGACCTCCGCATGCCGGGGAAGAGCGGTCTCAAGGTCATCGACAAGGCGCTCACGTTGCCGAACAAGCCGGCGGTGATCATGATGACGGCCTACGGGAGCATTGATTCGGCCGTCGAAGCGATGCGGCGGGGTGCCGTGGATTTCCTGACCAAGCCCGTCAACATTGAGCGACTGGAGATCCTGATCCAGCGCGCGTTGAAGACGCGGACGCTCGAGGTCGAAGTGAAGCAGTTGCACGAACGGCTCGACGAGAAATTCAACACCGAGGGCATCGTCGGGCACTCCGCCAAACTGAAGGAGGTCATTGAGCGGGTGAAACTCGTGGCCCCCTCGAAGGCCACCATTTTGATCGAAGGCGAAACGGGCACCGGCAAGGAGTTGATTGCGCAGGCGATTCATCAAGCGAGTCCGCGGGCCCGCGCGCCGTTTGTGCCGGTGCATTGCGCCGCGTTGCCCGCGACGCTGTTGGAGAGCGAGCTCTTCGGCCACGAGCGCGGGGCGTTTACCGGCGCGACCGACCGGCGGATCGGGCGGTTCGAAGCGGCGGATGGCGGCACGATTTTTCTCGATGAAATCGGCGAGATCGGGCCCGAGATCCAGGTCAAGTTGCTGCGGTTTTTGGAAACCAAGAGTTTTGAACGCGTGGGCAGCACGAAGACCCTCACGGTGGACGTCCGGTTGGTGGCGGCCACGAACCGCAACCTCCAGCAAATGGTGACCGACGGGAAATTTCGCGAAGACCTGTTCTTCCGCCTCAATGTCGTGGGCATCACCACGCCGCCGTTGCGGGAGCGCACGGATGACATTCCGGTGTTGCTGGATTTCTTCATCAAACAATTTGCGAAGGAAAATGCCTACGAGGCGGCGACGATCGAGCCGGGCGCCATGCGGCACCTGCAGCACTATGGGTGGCCAGGCAATATCCGGGAGCTGCGCAATTTTGCGGAGAACGTTGTCGTGCTGCGCCGCGGCGGACGGGTGACGGAATTTGATCTGGAGCCGAAATTTCGCGGCGAACCCAATCTGCCGCCCCCGTTGCACGCTTCGCCGCCGGTCAATCCCCTGTCCGTCGAGGAGAATGAAAAACGTCTCCTCCGCGAAGCCCTGATCAAGTCCCGGGGGAATCGCACGGCCGCCGCCGAGTTGCTCGGCATCAGCCGCCGCACCTTGCACCGCAAGATCGCGCTCTGGCCGGAGCTCGACGTCGTCGACCGGTGATGAGTCCGCGAGCTTATGGGGCCGGTCTCTTCCATGCGGCGCGGGCGTGGGTCCGCCGCCTGTCGCGATGAAATCCCCCCAGGAATTCGTCCATTGGCTGGAGCAGGGAGCCGGCGTGCGCTGGGTGAAGTGGTCGGTTCTGGCTCTGGGCGCGCTGCTGTTGACGTGGGTGTTTTCCTGGAAGCAGTTTCATGGCCTGCCAACGGAATGGACGCTGCAGCAGGCCGATCTCGCGCGCCAAATTTCCCGCGGCGAGGGCTTCACCACGAAGATCAACTATCCGCAGACCTATGCCGTCTTGAAGGCCCGGGGAGTGCCGTTTGCGGAAAAGAGGTTCTATCCCGACTTGCACCATGCGCCGCTTTACGCGCTGACGCTGGCGGCGGTCTTTGCGGTGTTGCCCGATTCGGTTTGGAGCCACGTGCCCGAGCCGCCGGGGGGCTGGGCCCCGGACTATGCCGTCCTTCTGGTTAATCTGGTTTTGTTTTGGATCACGGTGGGATTGGTCTGGCGGTTGGCGGGACGCCTGTTCGACGAACGCGCGGCGATTTTCGCGGCGCTCGCGACGGCCGGTTCCATCACGCTGTGGCAGCAGACCGTCGTGGTCAGCGGAATGCCGCTGCTGATGATGCTGCTCCTCGGGGTGTTTCTCGTGGTGACCAAATTTGACGCGATGGCGAAGCGGGACGCACTTTTCGACCGGTCCCAAGGCTGGCGCGTGGCGGCGTTGGGGGCGTTGTGCGCGCTGCTCTTCCTGACTGAATATTCCGCCGGGCTGGTTGGTCTGGTGGTGGCTGGTTTTCTCGGATGGCGCACTGCCGCGCGCGCGCGCCTGCTCGCCCTAGGCGTCTTTGCGGGAGTCGCGGTGTTGCTCATCCTGCCCTGGTTGATGCGCAACACGATCGTGGTGGGTCATCCGCTCGGCTTCGCGTGGCAGAATCTCGCGCTCAAGACCGACGACACGTCCGCCGAGCCCAGCGCCCTGCGCAACACCGCGACCACGATGCCACCGGCGCTCGATTTGAAGAAATTGGGGAACAAGGGACTGACCGGCATGGAGCGCAATCTGAAGGAGCGCGTCTGGTCGGGAGGAGGCTTGGTGCTCACGGCTTTTTTCGTGGCTGGTCTGATCTATCAGTTCCAGCACGGCACGACCAACCGGGTGCGGTGGTGCTTTGCCGCGACGTTGCTCGTGCTGTTCGCCGTGCAGCCCTTCTTCAATTCCGGGGAAAGTCCGCGCCTGCCGGCTTACTATGTGGCACCGTTGTTGATTGTTTTTGGCTCCGGTTTTTTCTTCGTTCTGATCGACAGCCAGTCCCGCTTGGCCGGGCATTGGCGCTGGGTGGCGACGGGCTTGCTGGTCCTGCAGGCACTGCCGCTGGCGCGCGACTGCCTCGAACCGCGCAAGATTCATTTTCATTACCCGCCGTATTTTCCGAATTTGTTCATGGAACTCCAGCGCGATACCTCGCGGCGCTTCCTGCGTGGCACGGGGGTGGCGGCCGATGTGCCGGCGGGCGCGGCTTGGTATGGGGACCATCGGGTCTGGGCGAAGCCCGAGCGCCTGCGCGATTTCTATGAGATCACCGTCCAACAGCCGATTGGTGCGCTGCTCCTGACTCCGGTGACCCTGGACCGGCCGTTTTTCACGGAGTTGGCGGCCCGGCGGGAGGACGCGATCCGCACGCTTTCCGATTCGGGCGGGTGGGGGGGGATTTATGCCGGCCTGATTACGCGGAGGATGCCCGAGAATTTTCCCCTCAATGCGCCTCCGCAACGCTTGACGGAAAACATGGTGCTGCTGGTCGATCCCGCGTCCTTCAAGCTTCGGGTAAATTGAATTGCGTGCGTGGTCCCTTTGGGACTTTTTACTCGCGATCTTGGATATCCCGCGCCCCATGAAAGAGCTCCTTCGACTCGCGCTTGGCTGCACGCTGGCGCCAGCAGCTGTTTTCGCGGTTTATGCCCCCATCCCCGACCAAGACCAAGGCAAGGCCTGGGCCTACGTGATCGGGGCATCGGCCTATCACGACAGCAATATCTTTGGCTCCGCGATCGGAGAGATCGACAGCATGGTCTACAATCTCTCCGCCAGCATCAGCTACAACGGATCGCTGAGTGACCAGACCTTTGTCTCGGCGGGCTACGAGCTGAGTTTCGACCATGTCGCCGACCGGCCGGGCAAACAGAATCTGGCCAGTCATACGCTGACCGGACGCATCGCCCATGCCTTCAGCAGCACGACGAACATCGATATCAACGAGCTCTACCAGATTTCCAAGAATCCCCAATCTCTGCTCGCGGGCATTCCGCTCAACACGGACCAGTCATTCAAGCGCAACCAATTTGATCTCCGCTTTGCCACGGCGGCCAATCGGAAGACGGGAATTGTCCTCAAGTATCGCAACATGGACTTCGCGTTCGATGCGGCGAGCCTCGCAGCGCAACTGGATCGGATGGAGCAACTGTTGGGCGTTGAAGCCGATTTCGCTTTTTTGCCCGAGACGAAGTTGGTCGGCGAGTATCGCTTCCAGGACATCAGTTACGACACGGCGGGAGCCCTGAAGGACAAGCAGTCGAACTACCTGCTGGTGGGCTTCGACCACAAACCCGGCGAGCAGCTGCTGCTCACGGGACGCGCTGGCTTCGAAGACCGGCAACGCGACGGGGCCCCTGACTCGACCGCCCCCTTCATTGAGTTCACTGCCCGCTATACGTACGGCGAGGATTCCTTCTTCGCTGCGGGCTACTCCCACCTGTTGGAGGAGGCTTCGGACGTCGCGCGTTTCACCGACACGAAGTTGAACCGGATTTTTGCCAATGTGCAGCATCGGCTCAGCGGGTTGGTCACCGCGTCCACCTCGCTCACCTACGAACCCTCGCAATTGCAGGGTCGGACGGGCGTGAGCGATGTGGATGAAGACGCGGTGCGCCTGGGTCTCGCGCTCGTGTGGCTCCCGACCAAGAATTGGACGATCACCACGACCTTCGACCTCGACCGGATCTCATCAGACGACAGCAATCGTGACCAGGACCGCACGCGGTTCGGGATTTCCGCTCGCCTCTCGCTGTAACCCCACAACGCCGCGTTCATGGCATTGGCTAACGTCTCCGGTTCCGACAACGTTTCGCTCAACGATTTTGTCGGGCTCCTGCGCCTGCGCAAGAACCTCGTCCTCCTGGTGTTCGGGCTCGTCGTGCTCACCACGGCCGGAGTGACCGCGCTCCTGCCCAAGTGGTATCTTTCCACGGCCAAGATTCGCGTCGAAAAACCCGAGAGCGAGGTGAAGCTCTTCCAGAACCAGAGCTCCAGTTACTACGATCCCTATTTCATCCAGGACCAGTTCGAGATTCTGCAGTCGGAGAAGATCATCTACCCGGTGATCCAAAATCTGCGGCTCAATGAGATTCTCGGCCGCCAGCTCAACAACGGCCAGCCCCTCCCGTCGGGCCTCACGTATCAATATTTGCTGCGCAAGATGTTGCGCGTGGAGTCGCGTCGCGCCACCTCGCTGATCGAGATCAACGTTTATGCCAGCGATCCGCCGATCGCCGCGGCGATCGCGAATGAGATTGCGCGCGTCTATTCTGCCGATCGGGTCGACCTCGCGACCTCCGAGCAACGCGAAGGCCTCGCCAAGTTGCGCGGCGAACTCGACAAGCAGGAGCGCGTCGTCACGGCGCAGCGCGACCAGGTGGAGAAGCTCCGCAAGGACCTCGATATTTCCGGAGTCGACCTCAACCAGCGGCATTCGGACATGGAGATCGAGACGCTGCGCCAGATGCAAAATTCGCTCATCGTCCTCCGCGTGGACGCGATCGGGCGCAAGACCCGCTGGGAGCGCTTCCGCGGCATCCCGGTCGCGGAACGTCGCAACATGGTGAACTCCGAACTCATCTCCGACCTCAACATCCAGAACCTGCTCCAAGCCTACCTCGTCGCCGATCAGAGTCTCAGCCGGCTGAAGAGCCGTTTGGGCGAGGCGCATCCCGACTTGATTGCGGCGGTCGATGCCCGGGCGAAGATTGAAGAGCAACTGGATCGCCAGCTCCAAGGTTACGAAAGCTCGCTGGAGATTTCATTCCAGGAGTCCGAGTCCCGCGTGAACGAGCTCGAACGCCGGCTCTCCCAGGCCAAGGTCGACCAGATCCTCTCCGCCCGCGACCGGATGCGGCCGTTCGAGGAAGCCGCCTCCAAACTCGAGGACGAGCAACGCTTGCAGACCACGCTCAAGCTGACGCTGCGTCAGCGCGAAATCGATTTTCAGGTGCCGAAGCGGACCATCGAAATCCTGAACACGGCCGAGCCCGCGCGCTTTGCGAGCAAACCGAGCTGGCCCATCAATCTCATTTTCGCCGGCGTTTTCGGCCTGATCCTCGGGGTGGGAGCGGCGGTGCTCGTCGAGTATTTCGACTCGAGTTTTCGCAACATCGCCGACGTCGAGACCAAGCTCAAACTTCCCGTGCTCGGGGTGATTCCGCGGTGGTCGGATAACGAGGGCCGGACCGCAACGGGCGAAGCGGAGAGCGAACCGTTCCGGGTGCTGCAGACCAACCTGAACCTCGCGATGCGCGCCGGTCAGCCTGCGGCCCTGACAATTTTTTCGGCCGGTCCGGGCGAGGGGAAGTCCACGACGTTGCGGCAGCTGGCCTTGGCGATGGCGGCGGCGGGGGAAAAGGTCCTGTTGATCGACTCTGACGTGCGCCGACCGACCCAGCACAAGTTGGCCCAGCTGGCGCGTGAGCCCGGACTGACCGACGTGTTGCTCAACCGCATCAGTTGGACGGAAGCCGTGCAGCGTGATGGCGCGGGTTCGCTGGACCTGCTGCCCGCGGGTGGCGGCGGCATGACGCTGAGTCTCCTCTACGCCAACAAGCTGCGGGAACTCGTCCTCGAGTTCAAAGGTCGCTACGACAAGATCCTCTTCGATTCGCCGCCGATCATCGGCGTGAGTGATGCCTCGGTGCTCGCCAGCATTGCCGACGGCACCGTCCTGTTGATCCAACATCGCCGCAATCCCGCCAGCATGGTGCTGCGGGCCAAACAGATCATCGACGGGCTCCAGGCGCCGGTCATCGGGGTGATACTCAATCAGGTTCCCAGCGGCACGGGTGAGGATTACGGTTACTACACCAGCAACTATTCGTCCTACGCGCACGATGCCTCCGCGGGGAAAACCGCGGGAGCCGACGGTACCCCCGGGGGGATCGAACGACTCGAACTCACCGAGAAGCACTCGCGGCGACCCAAGGGTTGAGGAGGGCCAGGTGAATTTCGGATTCATCCGGTTGCCCTCCCAGAAGTTTGCCTCCTGGTTCGCGCAACGAGGAAAGGAGGGGCGGCTACTGCTCACGGTGGCAGGTTATGCCAGTCTGACCGGATTGGCTCAGGCAGAGATCCGGCTTACGGGTTCCGATTTGTTGGGTCCGGAATTTGGCGCCGCGATTGAGCGGTTCGCCCGGGAACATGAAATTTCCGTGAGCGCAGAATTCGCGGGCTCCCGTCCGGGGATCGAGCAACTGCGGCAGGGCGAGGCCGACGTCGGCCTATTCGCGCTCTTGCCGGGTGAGTCGCCTCCCGGAGAACCGTTGCTCAGTCGCGTGATTGCCTATCAAGCGGTCGTGGTGGTCGTGCCCGCTGCTTTGCCGCTGACCGAGATCACCCACGGACAATTGCACGGGATTTTCGCCGTGGGCGGCACGGAAAGTTTTTCTTCGTGGGGCGCGCTTGGGTTGACGGGTGAATGGCGGACCCG
>JAUXOH010000406.1 GCA_030682505.1 Candidatus Didemnitutus sp.
GTCCTTCGGCGGCTCGATGGTGATGCTCGCCAAGGGCAATCGCAGCAAACAAGTCACCGACGCCTGCAAGACCCACGGCGGCTTCTACCTCGGCAGCATCGGTGGCCCGGCCGCCATTCTGGCGAAGGAGAGCATCCGAAAGGTCGAAGTGCTCGAGTATCCCGAACTCGGCATGGAAGCTGTCTGGAAGATCGAGGTGGAGGATTTCCCCGCCTTCATCCTCGTGGACAACAAGGGCAATGATTTCTTCGTGAACAATTGCGGCATCTGCGTTCCGGAGAAGAAGTGATCACCGGCCTTGGCGCCGTTCACTCTCCGACGAACGTCAGCACCACGGTGCGCTCCTGCGGCGCGCGGCGGTGCTCCCACAAGAACACTCCCTGCCACCGCCCGAGCAGCATTCGCCCCCGGTCAAACGGCACTTGTTCGCTGGTGCGGGTCAGCGCCATCTTGATGTGACTCGGCATGTCGTCCGCCCCTTCCAGGGTGTGGGTGAACTGGGGGTCCCCCTCCGGCACGAGACGATCCAGCCACGCCTCGAGATCACGCCGGGCCGAGATGTCCGCATTCTCCATGATCACGAGACTCGCGCTCGTGTGTTGGCAGAAGATCGTCACCACGCCGCGCGTCAGGCCACTGGCGAGCAGCTCACGGGCAATTTCACCCGTGATCTCATGCATTTGCTTTCCGGGCGTGCGAATCGTGAGCGTGACTTGATGAAGGGACATGGAGCTGGTGGGGGACGCGAATCGCCGTTCGAAGAATAGGTCGTTTCCCGGTCAGGAATTCCCGGGACGGATCATGGCACGAAGATCCAACGCGGCATCCAGGGTCGCGGCGTCCAGCAATTGGCGCTTGAGCACGATTTCGCGCAGCGTGCGCCCGGAGGCATGGGCCTCCTTGGCCACCTCGGTGGCAAGGTCGTATCCGAGATGCGGATTCAGTGCAGTGGCCAGCATCAGCGAACGTTCCATGTGCTCGTTGCAGCGCGCCGGATCAGGCTCAAGGCCAAGCACGCATTTCGCCGTGAACACGCGCACGCCGTTGGCCAGACAGTGCACGGACTCGTGCAGACAGTGCGCCATCAGCGGCAGGGTGGCGTTGAGCTCAAAATGTCCCTCCCGACCGGCGAGTTGGACGGTTTGCGTGAGGCCCTGCACATAGAGGCAAACCTGCACCAACATCTCACTCATCACAGGATTGACCTTGCCGGGCATGATCGACGATCCCGGTTGAGTGGCGGGCAGGACAAGTTCCCCGAGGCCAGCCCGCGGGCCGGATCCCAGCCAACGGATGTCATTCGCGATCTTGGTCAGGCTGGCCGCAATGGTCGCGAGCTGACCGGCAACCTCGACACAATCGTCGCGCGCGCCCTGAGCTTCAAAATGGTTGGCGGCCTCGCGAAAGGGGATCCCGGTTTTTTCACTAAGGATCCGCGCCACGCGACCGCCGAATTCGGCGTGGGTGTTGAGCCCGGTGCCGACGGCGGTGCCGCCGAGGGCAAGTTCGCTGACAACTCCAATTGCTCTTCGGCCGCGCTCGACGGACTTCGACACTTGGGCGGCATATCCGGAAAATTCCTGCCCCAGCGTCAGAGGCGTCGCATCCATCAAGTGGGTGCGACCAATCTTCATGATGGAACTCCACGCCTCCGCTTTGGCGTCGAGGGCGGCTGCAAGCGCCACCAGGGCGGGCAACAAGCTGTTCTGCAACTCCACGGCGACGCTGAGGTGCAGCGCGGTCGGAATGACGTCGTTGGAAGACTGGCCCAGATTGACGTCGTCGTTCGGATGCAGCGGTTCCTTCGAGCCGATCGGCCGGCCGGCGAGCTGGCTCGCCCGGTTGGCGATCACTTCGTTCACGTTCATGTTGGCCGAAGTCGCCGACCCGGTTTGGAAAACATCGATTGGAAAATGCTCCGAGAGTCCGCCGCCCGCAATTTCCAGTGCGACTTGCTGGAGCAACCCACTTTTCTCCGGCGGCAGCAGCCCCAGTTCTTCGTTGGCACGGGCGCAGGCCCATTTGACGAGACCAAGGCCACGGATGAAGGGAGCGGGAAGCGGTCGCCCGCTGATCGGAAAGTTGAGCACGGCACGCTGCGTCGAGGCCCCGTAAAGCGCCTCGTCCGGGACCGGGAGTTCGCCCATCGAATCGCGATCAGTTCTCATGCCCCACGATGACGCCCCCTTTCCAGAAACTCAAAAGCGAAAAAGGCCCGCACGCAGCGGGCCTTGGCAAATGCATTGAGCCAGTCGGTTAAAATTTCAGCGACACGCGGTCTGCCTTCAGGCCCACGCGCGTCCAACCACCCGATTGTTCCGTATCCCCCAAACGACGAGCCATCCTTTCGCGCACGACTTCGGGTGCAGCGGGATCGGGTGCAAACTGACGATCACTAAAAGCGGCCAAAAGACGATTGCGGCGCGATGCGACCGCCGAAATGGCGACCATTTCCATCGCCGTCGATGCGCCATCTTGGATCGAGTGAAACCCGGTGAGCGTCCGGCTGACCAAGAGTGAATTCACGAGATCCGGTTCGGTTTCGGCCAAGCGAGCGAGATTGGCAGCGATCGAGCGCGCAGATGGCGTATCTTCGATCCGCGGCGCACCCCAAGGCAGGAGTTCTCCCGCCCGCGGAGGCAATTGTTCAGACAATTTCATCGCCGCAAAGACGGGTGCGCGAACTTCGAGTTGCTCCGTCGATTCTTCACGCGCAGCGATCACTATCGGGATTGACGCCACCGTCAGGTTGCTCATCGCGACAGATGCTTTCGGTCGGGAGACGTGGGACTGAAATTCAGCTTCGGCTTGGGCGAGCGGCGATGGTGCGTAAAACTGCACCGACGCCAAGGTGATGGTAAGGATCGCGGCAGCACCGATCGGCCAATAGGCACGACGGGCAAGAAGCTGGGGAAAATGTTGCCACCACGAACGCTGTTTGACCAACGCCGCCAATTGTTTCTGGCGAAGTTCCGTCTCAAAATTTGTCCAAAATTCAGGCGATGGTCGCTCGGCGCGTTTCAGGCGCAAGAGGTCTTCGAGGGTAATGCGGGACTGGGGTTCGGTCTGGGGCATACGATCAGCGGATGTATTTACTCAACTCGCCTTGGAGGAATTGTTTAGCATAGTGGAGCCGGGAACGAACCGTGCCTTCTGTACACCCCATGATCTCAGCAATTTCGCTGTGACTGCGCTCATCGATCTCAAATAAAGTGATGACCATTCGATGCTTGATAGACAATTTTTGAAGCGCTTCGTTCAATTTTTCCTGAAGCTCCTTCAAAAATGTGTCCCGATTGGCGCCCGATTTATCGGTCAACTCCGCCAAAATTTTGGAGCCGGGGTCCTCTTCCTGCAATTTCTCCAGAGAAAAAAATGTGCGCATCCTGTTCTTACGCAAATGACTTAAGGTAGTATTGATCGCGATCTTGTAGAGCCAGGTAAAGAACGACGACTGGCCCTGAAAACGATTGATGGCTTGGAAAGCCTTGATGAAGGCATCCTGCGTCAAATCGGCGGTATCTTCTCGATTGGAGGTTAAGTTGTAAATGACTCCGAACAATCGCTCGCGATACTTCCGCATGAGCTGATCAAATGCGGCGACGTCTCCTGCTTGCACCCGTTTGACGATGGCAAAATCAGTATCGGCCTCCTGCTGGCGCTCAGGTGAGGTCGCGAGGGTCCGAGAGAAGACCTTCGAAAAATTCATCGGAAGGTCAGGTTAATGCTGCGGTTAGGGCAGGCAACGGAAATTACGATTTAGGACCCGACGAATCGAGGGCACTGAGCTGGGTTTTTAACAATTCGCACAATTGTAACATCAGCGTGACGGGCGCGAGGCTGGCAAACGGCGCCAAAACCGCGCGCGCGTGCACCAATTCCTCGTCGACAGACCGGACCACCGCGTCGCCAATCCCCAACGCCCGCATGCTCTCGCTGCTCGCGCTTAACGGCAGGGGCTGGCCTGCTTGCATCGCCCCGATCACTTCCGCTCGTTCGACCTCCGGAAGCTTCTCCAGCAGGAGCATCAGCGGCAGCGTCAACTTGCCGCTCGCGAGGTCGGTGCCGAGGGTCTTGCCGATCTTTTTCTCCTCGCCGAAAACATCCACCAAGTCGTCGTAAATCTGATAGGCGATGCCGAGATGGCGGCCGAAGTCATTCGCCGCTTTGACGAAATCGCCGGCGAAGCCCGCCAGCCGCGCTCCGAGGTAACACGACGTGCGAAACAGCTCGGCTGTCTTCAAGTCGATCACTCGGTAGTAATCGGCCCGCGTCACGCTCATGTCGCGCCGGTGAAGCGTCTGCATGATCTCGCCCGAGCAAACCTTGCGGGTCGATTCGGCCACCAGCCGGCAAACCTCCGTGGTTGGAAATTGCGCGGCGACGTGCAGCGCCTGGGAAAAAAGTGCATCACCCAGCAGCACGGCCGCATCCGGTCCAAAGGCACGTGCGGCTGTGTCGCGATTGCGGCGCAGATCGGCGCCATCCATGATATCGTCATGCACGAGGGTCGCGAGATGCACCATTTCCACGATTCCCGCCGCCCGGACCAGCGAATCATCGACCACGCCCTCCCCTTTCCAACCCGAGATAAACACCAGGGCAGGACGGAGTCTCTTCCCGGTGCTTTCCAGGCAGTAGGCCGCCATCCCCCTGATTTCTGGCTCAAAGTTAGCCACTTGATCCCGCATGAATCCGTCAAGCGCCGCCATTTGCGGGCCAAGGCGGCGAAAGACTGCGAACGAGGCGGAAGCGGTTGGGACGAAAACGGGAGGCTGGCCGGACATCACAGGAAGGCTAGGTAGAGGTGGAGGAAAAGCTAACAAAAAGCTGAAGCCAGTCTTGCCAGTGATGACGGCAATAACATTTCGTTGCCTATGGGAGAAAACAACCCGTGGGTGCTGCTCTTGTTGCTTGGTGGCGCCGCGTATGCCGCCAAGCTCTGGTGCCACGATTTCCGCGCTGCCCGGTCGGGCCTGCCGTCACCCCATCCCCTTCCCGGCGCCACGCCGGCTTCACGTTTCGCGATCGGCTTGGCCGTGATCGGCGCCGTGGTCTTGTTGGCGGCAGAAACCGCCGGAGAATACGCCCTCGGTCTGGTCGAGCAGCAGAGTCGCATCACCGTGCTCTTCGGCGGCTATACGCTCGCGGCGGCGTTCTTGGAGGAACTGATCTTTCGTGGATTTGTGGTCATCGAACACCGCGGTCGGGCCGCCCTCGTCGCAGGAGTGATCGGAGCCTCGCTGTTGTTTGCCCTGCTGCATCCGTTTCTTTGGCAGTGGGAGAACGGTCAACTCACCTGGCAGACCGACGCGAAAGCTTGGTTTAGCACGGGAATGGTTTTCGGGGGTTCCCTCTGGTTCTACGCGGTGCGCTTCTGGAAGCTCAATCCGACTCGATCCCTGTTGCCCTGCATGGCGGCCCATGCGACGAAAAACCTCGGGGTCTTTCTGATCAAATACGCCCAGGGCTTTGTTGATGGTTGGTGGTGAGGCAGAGACGCCCCCATGACTCGCGCGGTCCGGCACCCGACCCAAAAAAGCCGGCGCGAGATTGCGTCGGCTTGAAATTGGCGATGCGTCGCTCGCTTACTTCATGCCCTTGGGGTCGACCGGGACACCTTCGCCGGTGGCATCAAGCGCGCTCTGCGCAAAGATGTCCGCGGGGGCTGCGCCGTCGGGATTGACCGTCTTGGCCGTCACAAAAATCAGCAGGTTGCTCGACTGATCGTTGACGCTCTTGGAGGAAAAGAGACGGCCGAGCAGCGGAATGCTGCCAAGCACCGGCACCTTGGTGCCGCCATGGTCCTTGCTCTGTTGGATGAGGCCACCGATACCGGCCGTGTAACCGTCCTTCAGCGAGACTTGGGTTTTCACCTTGCGCGTCGCGATGATCGGGATGTTCGCGCCGCCGGCTCCGCCGAAGGTGGTCGAACCGTTTTGCTGGCTGACTTCCGGCTCCAGCGCGAGCCGGATGGTGCCCTGCGCATTCACTTGGGGGGTGACCTTGAGAATGATGCCGATCGGTTTGTATTGAAAACCGGAAACCTCGAAAGTGCCCCGCTCGGAGTTGTAGGTATAACTCGGCACCGGAAACTCGGAGCCAATGTTGAGGGTGGCCTCGGAATTATTGAGTGTCACGATTGTCGGATTGGAAACGACCTTGGTGTTGTTCTGGGACTTCAGCGCGGAAACGATGATATTGAAGTCGGAGGCGGAGAACACCGCGGTTGCAAGACGCGAGGTATCCCCGGTGTTTATCAATTTAGTCAGCGATTCTATCGTGTTTCCGACCTCGCCACGCGTCGTCGTTGTCGCCGTTGGTTGCAGCGCATCGCCGGTTGGTGCGGTAATGCTCGGCGATGAACCTGGCATGGTGACCGCGCCCGACGGCAGGGAAGTCGTTGAGTTGACGGGCTGGAAAAGCGTGCCGTAAAGAACCTGATCTTCATGCGTATTGGTTGCGGTCGTATCGACTGTTCCCGTTGCTTCTTGGCCTCGGCCGCGACTAACGCTTTGGCCAAGGCTGCGAGCCCCGAGCGTCATGCCTTGCAGCGAGGCCCAGTTGACGCCGATGTTGCGGATGTCGCGGTCGGTGACCTCGACGAAGCGCGACTCGATCATCACTTGCGCGGTCGCCTTGTCGAGTTGCTCGATGATCACGTGGATGCGCGTCATGCGGGACGGACGCTCCGTGACCACGAGCGCATTGGAGCGCGCATCGATCAGGATTTTTCCGCCGAGGGCCGCATCGACCAGGCCATCAATCGTGGGTTTGATGTCCTGCGCCTTCGCGTTGTTCAGAATGAAGACCTCCGTCGAGACCGGCTCGAGGGTGAGCGACTCGTTGCTTACCACTTTGATAATATTACCTTCCTCCACGTAAGTGTAGCTCGCCTGGGAGAGGACGACTTGAAAAATCTGCCGCCACGTGACGTCGCGCAATTTGATCGAGGTGCGCCCCACCAGCGTGTCGGGGACCACCAGGTTGAGTTCGAACAAATCGGCGACGTTGCGGAGAATGGTGCGGATGTCCTCGTCCGGGAAATCAACCGAGAGCGTGTCGCGATCGCGCATGGCGGTGCCCTGCACGGGTGCGGCTCCGACGACCGTGACCTCCGTGGGGGTGGATTCGGTTTGGGCGTGGGCGCTGGCAAGCAGGGTGAGCGCGAGCAGGGTGGAGGTGAATTGGCGTGTGCTCATAGACTTCCTCATTTGATGGACCGGGTAAGTTCCTCGTTATTGAGGCGAAAGGTGAAATTGGGTGGGGTGATATCAGTAATAACGAGGACGTAATCAGTTCCTTCAAAGGTAATCGTCATCTCGTCCCCGGCTTTGACGCGCTTTTGACCGAACATCAGGATCGCTGATCCACTCAGCACAAAAGAGCCCGTCGGGTTCAATCCGGCAGCGATTGCCTCCAACAGCTCGTTGCCCCGACGAGGTCCTGCCGGGCGCGCGGCCGGCGCCCCGGGGGTCGCGGCCGCCACACTGCGGGCACCGGAGGCGAGCATGAAGGCTTGGGAATAAAAGGGGTTCTTGAAATCGGCTGGAATCAGAATCTCTTTCGCCCCGAGGAGTCGTTGCGCGGTCGCAATTGCCTCGTCGCGTTTCGCCGGAGCGATCACAAGCCCCACGTCCGCTGCCTGCACCCCGAGGGCGGCGATCGAAAACAAAGTGATGAGGCGGAAGGCGTTCATGGGGTGCCGAGGAGTTCCAGTAAAATCGTGATGCTCATGCCTTCGTTCGCTCCCCCGCCACCGCCCATTTCGCCCCGTCCGGCCTCCGTCTTGGAAAAGGTGACCTGGTTAATCCGGACGAAATGCGGCCCTTCCTCGACCCGCCGCAAAAATTTGTGCGCCTGGTCGAATGAACCCAGTGCACTGACACTGTAGGGAATGGGGGAATAGGCCCCGCGAGGTGCACCGCGTGTGGAGGGAGGAATCGCGTTTTGCCGCACGTCGATCAATTTTACTCCCGTCTCCGCTTCAATGCGGTAGAAAAACTGGAGGTTGTTGGCCAGCTGTTGCGCCCGAATCAGGCGAGTTTCAAACTCGCTCGCCGCTTTCTGGATTTCGACGGTTTGCTCGGCGAGGCCGGCGAGATAGCGAACGTTGAGATCAACCCGCAGCGCCTCTTTCTCCTTCTCTTCGAAGGCGGCCTGGGCGACCTCGACCGCATCCAGACGGAAGTAAAGAGCGACCGCACACAACACCGCGACCAGCGCGCCCACAAAGGCCAGCGGCCGTTTCTTGATCAACGCGACTAAATCGTCACTCGTCATGGCTTCTTGCCTCCCTTGGTGTCGGTCTTGAATTTCAGCACGATCTCAAAGATCAGCATCCCGCTCCGGCTGTCCGTATTGAGGGCGGTGAGTGTGACGGATTCGAAGACCTCGGCGAAACGCGGATATTTATGCAGGGCCGCCACGTAGGCCGAAGCAATGCCGCTGGCTTGGTCCTTCGAACCCGCGGCCAGCCCGCGCAGGGTGCAATGCGGATTGGTCAAATCATTCGGCCGGATGTCCAGATATTCGAGTTGGATTTCAGCCGGCAAATTCTGGCCAAGCACGGCCACAAATTCCATCGGATCCAGTCGCGTGCTCACGAAAGCCGCGGCCTCGGCAAATTTCTTCTCCTCATCCGTGAAGATCTTCGTCAACCGCAGCCCTTCCAAATTTGCCTTCCGGTTCTTGTCAATCGCCGCTTGGGCTGCGTCGGTCTGCTGCACGAGCACGTGCACCAGATATTCACGCCAACCCACAAAACCGAGCAGGGCGACCGCGATGGCCACGGCCGCCGCATTGATGAAGAAGGTCGTGCGCACGACCTTCGTGTCCGGCAACAGTTCAGGGTTGCGGAAGTTGGGGTGCCAGGCCGGCGCGGTCGCCGGCACCGACTCACGTTTTTTCAACTGCAGGGCCATTTTGGAAGGAAGCCATTAGACCGAATAAGCCGAGCCAGCGTTCATCAGGAACCGCCGGTTGGACGCTCGGCGCTAGGGTGATGCCGAGCGACTGAGTCCACGGCACGATTTCAACTTTCAAAGGTGTAACACCGAGACCCGCGCCAATGGTGCCGCTCAGCCACGCCAAGCTGGGCGGCAGTTGCGTCGAAAGCACATGCCCGATCGATTGACCGGTCTGCACCTCGTAGAACCCGATAGACGACTGGAGCTCCTTGAGCAGTTTCTTCACCAAAGTGGCGCCCATGCTGGTGAAGTCGAACGAGTTTGAATGAAAGAGTTTCTTCGCCGACTCCTCATCCTTCAATCCGAGTTCCCGTTGCACGACCGGGATCATCGCGGCGATGCCATTGGGAATGGGGCGGGAGATTTCCACGCCCTCGCTGCTGACAATGAAGGACTGGGTCGTATCCTCGCCGATCTCGAGCAGCAGCAACGGCGTCTTGCTCTGTTTGAATTTCTGGTAACTTACCAAGGCGCCCAAGGTAGCCACCGTGGAAAGCTCCAGTCGCTCGGGATAAATGCTGAATTCCAGGAATTTTTCCTGCCACATCCCGATCTCTTCGGTCGGCATGCCACAAAAGAGTGCCTCTTTCTGCGAGCTTTTGGTCGCATCAAATTCCGTTCCATCCGCCGGATTCAACATCAGCGTGGTAAATTTCTCAGCTTCGACCCGGAACTGCTGCGCAATGACCTCGTTCAGGTAGGTCGGCTCCTTGAGTCGCTTGAGGTCTAGGGTATGGCGCCGAATCAAACGCCTGGCCGGAAGCACGCTGCACTTGGCGTGCGCGAATCCGGTCGGACCCTTTCCCTCGCAGGTTGCCAGGTAGTTGGCCAGCCCGTCGCTGTCGGAAATGCTAAATTCCTTCAGTTCTTCGACCACCATGGGAACCTGGCTCTCAGAGAGTCGGGCCAAGAGCACGGTCTGCTCGCCGAATTCGACGCAAAAGCCCTTGGTTTTAGTGCCGAACAACATGCGGTGGGTCGAGGAGGTGGAGTGGCGGAAGATCAGCAGCTCGAACTCGAGCTAAAACCGACGTCCCACCAAGGCAACCGGGATAGCGGTTGTGGGATTTGGAGATAGGTTGAGCGACCCTTGGAGACAAGACGAAAACCTAGATAAAGGCCTCATGGAGCCGGATTACTAGAAATTTTACCCTCCTTGGGTCAACGAAAAGCCCGCCGCGACAAGCGGCGGGCTGGTTGCAAAAGCGAGGTAAGCCGACGGGATCGTCGGCTGCGGTCAGCGGATTACTTCTGCCACTTGCGCTTCTTATGGCGGTTAGACTTCAGGCGCTTGCGGCGCTTGTGCTTCGACATTTTTAGACGGCGCTTTTTCTTAAGATTACCCATGGGAAAGTGTGGTGAACCGGTGACCGTGCGGCGTTATTTTCGGGCTGTAAAGCATTTTTCCCGAAATCCCAAACCAGCCATTACCATGTCTCCCAAACCCCGGCGTTGGTCGCATAAACCGCCACCTCGACCCCTGAACGGGGAAAGAACGGTTTCAGGCACTGGCGGTAGGCTTCCAACTGGGGGGCATATTCGCCGCGCAATCGCTCCCTGAACATCGCCACCGACTCGCCTGTGGCACGCAGATTCGTTTTCCAATCCACCACCAAGAGCCGGCCGGCGACGGCATCGTGGGCGACCAAGTCAACGACGCCGTCGACCCATGCCGCTCCACCCATGGGGGCGACAATACTCACCTCCGCGAGAATTCGCCAACGCCCGCTGCGCAACTCGCGCCAAGCATCGGAGTTCTTGAGCAACCCGACTTCCGCCCGCGCGCGCACCGCAAACCCACCGGTCTCGGCGACGGCCAGAGCTTGATCCAGATGCTGGGCAATCTCGGCCTCGGTCCCACTCCAAGGCAGGAATTCCACGGTTTCATGCCACCATTTGCCGTAGTCGAGGGGATCAATCAAGTTCAGCCACGGAACCGGCTCTTCCGCCGCACTTTCGTGGCGAACGGACCGCACGATATCCGGCCGGTGCGAGAGTTGATGAGGCAAAACGCGACGCGGGAATGTCACGCCGCCAAAGCTGATTCGTTCTCGCGCCAACTGCGGCACAGTCGGGACTGCCGGATCAGGCGGGCGCGGCCCGAGCACCCCCTCCTCCAAGCAGAGCAATCCGCCAAGCTCGGCCGCCCAAAGGTCGAGAAAACTTCCCTTCCCCGGCCGCACGAAATCCGCCCCCCACGGCAGCACCAAGGTTTGGCGCGCTCGCGTAAGCGTCACATAGAGCAAGCGCACCAGTTCACGCAGCCGCTCTCGTTCTCGCGCCTCCTTCGCTTCCTCCGGCAAACTATCGTTGTCGAAATACACCCGCGAGCCACCGCCCGCGTCGTTTATCATGCGCAGTCCCGTTTCCTCGCGCTTGCCGATCGTGCGCCACAAACCGACCGGAATGACGACCGGCCACTCCAAGCCCTTCGCCGAATGCGACGTCAGCAAATTGATGGCATCCTCGCTGGGCTTTCCGGCTGGCCGACCCTCTTCCAGCTGCCGCAGCAACTCCGCCAGCCATCCGCGTGGACCGGTGCCTTCCAGCCCCAGCTCCGAGGCCTGCGCCAGCAATCGCTCGAGTTCGACATTGAGCGCTCCGCTCGGATCCACGAGGCGTGCCTTGCGGGCAAGTTGGCAGGTGTCGACCAGATCGTGCGCGAAACTCTCGAGCGTCCGGCCTTCGTCGTCCACTTGCGCGACGAAGCGCTGCAACACCTCCAGCGCGCCGCGCAGGGGTTCAGCATGCCGCACCGGTTCATCCCAGACAAACTTGTGCTGCTGGCGGCTGAGTTCGGCTGCGATCTGCGCATCGCTGATCGCGAAGACCTCCCGCAGCACGCCCACCCACTCAAACGTGTTTTGCGGATCACACACTGCCGCCAGCAAGCCGGTCAGCCACGCGAAGACCGGATTGTCCCCGTTGCGATTCTTCCGCATCTGCAGCGACGTTTTCAGCCCCGCGGCCTCCAACTCCTTGCGCGCGGTGAGCAGCCAGTCATTCCGCGGCGCAATCACGCAGAGCTCACCCCAATGACGGGCGCCCACTCCGGCCGGTCCGTGGCGACGCAGGATCGCCGCCACTTGCTTGACCTCCGCCGCCAGTTGCACCTCCACTTTGAGCTTCTCGCCGGCCGACGTCAGGGGCAGCACCACACACTGACCCTCAGCATTTTTCGGCCCTGCTTTCAGTCGTCCATAGCCCACTTGCAGCAACGGCCCGGCCACGCCCTCCGCCAGCGGCAGGCCAAGACTGTGAGGGCGATCGGCGCTGAACGCCGCCGGCAGGGTCGCGTTGAGCAATTCGATCACGCGGTGCGGCGTGCGAAACGTGACGTCAAATGTCTCCAGTCTTCCCCCATCACCTCGGGCGAACGCATCGAGATGCTTCTGGAAATTCCGAATGTCCGCCCGCGAACCGTAGATCGCCTGCTGGCCGTCTCCCACCATGCAGAAGTGTCCCGGACGCGGACCCGGGCCGCCGCCCGATGGCCAGGAACCCAGCGTCGCACCCCGGGGCCGCGCAATCTCGACCAACACCGCGAACTGCTGCGGATCAGTGTCCTGCGCTTCATCGAGAATGATGCGCCAACCCTCGAGGCGAATCCGCTCCAAGGTTTCCTCGTCGTGCAAGACGGCCACCGCCGATTCCACTTGGTCGGCGTAAGTTTGCACGCCGCGTTCGAAGCGCCATTCGCGATAGCGCAGCGCCAATTCCGCCGCCAGCACCGCCCCCGCCTCCGCCATCCAGTCCTTGACCGGCGCCAAAAACGCGGTGAAGAGCGGGCCGATCTTGGCGGCCGTGCCCTGGGGTTTGGGCAGCGCGAGATAGCCGTGCTCGACGCGGAAGCGCTGCAACCACGTCTGGGCCGTCGCTTGGTTACGGCGCAGACTCTCGGCTCCCTTGCCCCTCGATTGCGCGGCGAGTATCGCCTCCAGCGCCCCGGCCGACGGTTCCGGCGGCATCGCCGACGGCGAGGTCGCAACCAGCTCCCGTGCCTTTTCGTGCGCGAGCCTGCGGGCGAGATCAAAAATGGAATCGAGCGGCGTGTGGCGCAAAAAAGCATCCACCTGCTTCGATCCGAGCGCCGAGAATTGCATCGTGTCCTGCTCGAGAAATTCCTCCCACAGCATCTCATCCTCTTCCGCCACGACCGTAGGGTTGAGATTGAGTCCGAGCGTCTGCCCATGGCGTTGCGCCAGCAGCAGGCAAAAGCTGTGAATCGTGCCAAAGAACGCGCGCTCCAAGTGATCGAGGGGAGCCAGCCCAGCGTGCTGCTCCTCGCTCAATCGCTGCAGCAACACGGCGCGGGCCTTCTGGCCAATCTGCGCCGCCGCTTTCTTCGTAAACGTAACGACGGCGGTTTTCCGGAGCAACTCGGCCCCATCGGGAGCCAGAGCCAACTCCGCCAACCGGTGTGAGATCGCCGTCGTCTTCCCCGAGCCCGCGTTGGCACTCACGGCGAAGTTGACGTGCAATTCGCGGCAAAACCGGTCGCGCGACGCGTGGTCGATCGGTGCGCTATTCATCTCCGGCCTCCTCGTCGTCGTTCGCCCCGGCTTCGCCAAAGGAAAGGGCGTATTTCGCCTTGAGCACCGCGTGCCGAACCGGAACGCACGCCAGCGGCCAGTCGTAGCCGTGTGAAAAATCGGTCCGGTCCGCCGTCAGTGCCCCGTAGCGCCCCGTCTCGAGCTGGCCCGCCAGTTGCCCCAGTCCTTTGAGCGCGACCGGCAATTCAGCCAGCGCCACGCTGGTCGGCGCCAGTGCATCAGGTTTCACCATCCACACGCGCCCTTCCGTGGCACCGAGCGACTCCGCGGCCGCCAGATAAATCCCCAACTGCAGCGACGCACCGCGCGCCATCGCGTCGGCGGAAAGTTTCGCATCCGCGCCCGTCTTGAAATCGACAATCTCCACCGTCGCACCCCTCCACTCGGGCCGGTCGGAGAGCACGAGGTCCATCCGGCCCGCGATTCCGAGCCGCGCGCCGCCGGGTCCGAGCGCAATCGTGGTGCCCGCG
>JAUXOH010000412.1 GCA_030682505.1 Candidatus Didemnitutus sp.
CATTTCCCGCGACGCCAACCTGCTGACCCGGGCGCTGCTGGCCGAATACGAAGCCGTGGGCGCCGATGCCCTCGCGGTCGGGGTCGATGTCTACAATCTCGAAGCGGAGTCCGTCGGCTGTACGGTGACGTTCTACGAGGGCGAGGATACCTCCATCCCCGGCATCAAACCCGGCAATCATGTTGTCCACGTGGGCGACGATCTCACCAACGCCCGAATCCCCAATCCACTCAAGGACGGCCGGATGCCGGTCAACATCACGGCCGCGCGCAACGTGCGCCAGGCGCTCGGCAACGACTATTGGCTGCGCGGTGCCATTTCCGGCCCTTTCTCCCTCGCCATCTCTCTCGTGGGCGCCGAGGCGCTGTTTCTTGCCTGCCTCGATCGGCCCGAGTGGGTGCGTAGCGTGCTCGATTACTCCGGCCGCATCATCAAGGAATTCAGCAAGGCCTACATCGATGTCGGAGCGGAATTGATTGTGTTCGACTCCCAAGCCTCTCCCGAACTGCTTTCGCCGGACATGTATGAGGAAATCGTCCTGCCGGTGACACAGGAATTCGTGCAGTGGGCGGCGACGCAAGGGGTGCGCGACGTGCCGCTGATCATCGGGGGCAACACGACCCCCATCGCGGGTCTCCTGGCCCGCACCGGAGCCAACAACCTCCTCTGCGATTTCACAGCGGACTTCGACGAATGGGCCGCGGTCTGTCGCGAGCACGGTCGCGCCTTCCGCCGCAACCTCTCCCCCCGCTTGATTGAAAGCGGCACGCCCGACGACATCTATGCCGTCGCGGCGGAGGAGATTCGCCGCGGGCGCGACCTGCCCGGTTTCATCATGGGCACCGCCGTGGTCCCGTTCGGCACGCCGACGGCAAACATCCTCGCCATCAAGCGCGCCTGCGCCGACGCCACCAAGGCCTGACCCCGCCCCCTGACCAATTCCATGCCCGACTACGCCCTTCTGAACCAACTCCTCTACGAGGGTAACGCCAAGGAAGTTGATCGCCTCGTGCGCGAAGCCTTGGCCGAAGGCCGCCCCGTCGACGAAGTGCTCAACTCCGGCTTGATCGCGGGGATGTCGGTCGTCGGCGAGGATTTCAAATACAGCATCCTCTACGTCCCGGAAGTGCTGGTCGCAGCCCGCGCCATGAAGGCCGGCATGGCGATCCTCAAACCGTTGCTTATCGCCGACGCCGCCAACAACCCTCCGCGCGGCACGGTCATCATGGGCACCGTCAAGGGCGACCTCCACGACATCGGCAAGAACCTCGTCTGCATGATGGCCGAAGGTGCCGGCTTCAAGGTGATCGACATCGGCGTCGACCAACCGGCCGAGAAATTCATCGAGGTCTGCCGCGAGCACAAGGCCCAGATCGTCGGCATGTCCGCCCTGCTCACCACGACCATGCCCTACATGAAGGTTGTCATCGATGCCTTCCAACAACACGCCGACCTCGCCGACGTGAAGATCGCCGTGGGCGGCGCTCCGGTGAACAAGATGTTTTCCGACGAAATCGGCGCCGACGGCTACGGCTCGGACGCCCCCTCCAGCGTGGAGATGTTTCTGCACTTCGTGAACGCCGCTTGAATGGAACGCACCCGCGTCTAAGCTCCGCCGGCACTCGCCTCATCATGACCTTTCGCGAAAAACTCGAGCAAACCAACGATTTCGTCATCGGAGTCGAGCTGGTCTCGACGCGGGGCACGGTGGCCGAAACTCGCGCCGCCCGCACGGTCTCGTTTGCGGACGAATTGGGCGCCCATGACCGCGTCGACTGGGTCTCGATCACCGACAACGCCGGGGGCAATCCCCAGCTCGCGCCCGCCGCCCTCGGGGGTCTCATTCGCTCCGCGGGTCGCGAAGTGGTCGTGCACCTCTCCTGCAAGGATCTCAATCGCAACGCGCTCGAATCCGAGGCCTGGCACTTGGCCACCCAGGGACTGCACAACCTGCTCGTGCTCTCGGGCGACTATTCCGGCCCGGGCATCCACGGGGGTGCCAAACCGGTTTTCGACATCGATTCGATCGGCTTGCTCACCTTGTTGGCCGAGATGAACGCCGGCATCGACGTCACCCGCCCCGGCGCCAAGAAATCCAGTCATCTCGCCGCCACGGAATTTTTCTCCGGCTGCGTCGTCACGAATTTCAAGCTCCACGAAAACGAGGTCATCCCGCAATTCCTCAAGTTGGAGAAAAAACTGCAGTGCGGCGCCCGGTGGATCATCAATCAAATCGGCTACGACTCGCGCAAGATTCACGAACTCCGCCTGTGGCTCGAACACCATGGCTGGGGTCACGTGCCGCTCATCGGCAACGTCTATGTGCTGAACCCCGGGGTCGCACGGCTTTTCCGGACGCAAAGGATTCCCGGCGTGGTGATTTCCGACGAGCTCGCGACGATCTGCGCGCAGCACGAAGCGGCCCCCGACCGCGGCAAGTCGTTCTTTCTCGAACTTGCCGCCAAGCAACTCGCGATCTATCGCGGGCTGGGTTACCGGGGCATTTATCTGGGCGGCATTCACAGCATTGCCGAGCTTGATCGCATTCTCGCCATCGAACGCAGCTTCGGTCCGGAAGACTGGCGACAATTCGCGAAAGAGATCCGGTTCTCCCGTCCCGGAGAGTTTTTTCTCTACGCCGAGGACACCGCCACGGGCCTCGCCAACGCGGCTCTGCTCAATCCCGCCTACACCGCCTCGCTCGCCCGGCTTCCGACCACCGCCAACGTCACTTTCAGCTACCGTTTTTCCAAATTCGTCCACCAGCTGATGTTCGTGGAAGGAAAGGGTCTGTGGAATGCCGGCAAGCGACTCACCGGCCAAGCACGGGACCCGATGCAGGGCCCGGCCTGGATGCGTTTCGCCGAGCACACGGGCAAGGCCATGCTGTTTGGCTGCAAGGATTGCGGCGACTGCTCGCTGCTCGATATCGCCTTTCTGTGTCCGGAATCCTCGTGCGCGAAGAATCAGCGCAACGGTCCCTGCGGCGGCACCCGCGACGGCAAATGCGAAGTTGCTGACTTTGAGTGCATCTGGTCCCGCGCCTACGACCGGATGAAATACGAAGGCCGGGCAGCCGAACTCCTCGCTCACGCGCCCGTGATGCAAGACCAGGACCTGCGCGGCACGTCCAGCTGGGCCAACACCTGGCACCGGCGCGATCACCACGCGAAGCCCATCATCGTGCCCGCCGCCCAGATCCCGATTCCCGTGACGGGCCGCGGCGAGGACTCCCCTCCGTCCCGGTCTGTCTGATTTCCCTTTCCCATGAATTCTCAGCCTCGAATTTCTGTCATCGGTGAATTGATCAACAACGCCTACGCCCGCGCCCGCAAGGCCTGGGAGGCTCGCGATGTCGCGGGCTATCAGCATCTCGCCAAAATGCAGTCGGATGCCGGGGCCGAGCTCGTCAACCTCAACGTCGATGGCACGCAGCGCGTCTCGGTGCGCGTGGAAGAAATGCTCGAGTTCCTGCCGATTGTCATTCCTGCCATCCAGGCCGCCACCGATGTTCCGCTCAGCTTCGACAACCCGAACATCGAATACCACAAGGTCGCCTTGCGCGCTTTCGATCGCTCGAAGTGCCGCGGCAAGCCGCTGTTCAATTCACTCGCGGCCTCGCGCCAGCAACTCAACGAGATGGTGGAACTCATCCGCGAGCACGACATGCGCTGCATCGTCATGGCCTCG
>JAUXOH010000414.1 GCA_030682505.1 Candidatus Didemnitutus sp.
TCCGTGTCTCGGTGGTACAATACCCACTCCACTCACCCGCCGCGCGCGCCGCCCGACTCGGAGGTCTTGAGGACGTTCTGTCTCCTCGCGCTGCGTCCGCGCGGGCCCACCCGGTCCTCGGGCGCGCTGTAGGGTCGGCGCCGATACCCGCCGCGGTTCGGATCGGCCGCGCACTGCAGTTGAAAATTCTGCATCCGTTGAAACACCCCGAGCAACTGCTCCGGCAACGGATACTGGTCCAGCCCGGACGCCTCGAGGTTGAGCAACAGCTCATGCACGGCCTCGAGCGTCGAGAGGCAGCCTTCCTGCGGCTGCTGCTTGATCACATAGCGGCTCTTGGTCGTCGGCGTGAACATGATGCGCGGCAACGCCTGCAAATTCGGACTCAGCCGCAGCATCTTCCGCGCGCCCGCCCACGTGGCATCGAGCAAGAACACCACCAGCCGTCGCCCGCCCAGATCGGCCGGGACCAGCTCGCCGTGCGAGAGATTGCGCGCCCCGACCCCCGGGTAGAGCAGCACCGGGAAATTCGCCGGATCGGCGATCAGCGCCACCACGGACTCGTCGGCCGTGAAATCCTTGCCCATGTGGATCTCGCTGTTGGCGAGGCTGAGCCGCGTGAGCCGGCCCGTGCCGGCCTTCTCCTCCTTGAACTCCTTCGGGTGCATCAAAAACACGAAACGCGTCCGCGTCTCCATCGCGGACAAGGACGAACACCAGCACAACGAAGCTGGCCAGAAACAGCGGTAACACATTTCGCGACTCACCCCCCGACCCAACACCGCCCCGCCCGTGATGCGAAGAGCAAAATCACCCCGGCCTCCCGCCCGTCTGCGCCCCGCCCTATCAGGTGGGCTTAAGGAGAACTGCCCGAAGTTATCACCTGTGCCTCTGAGCGCGCCCGGCCGGGAATTGCTTTTGACCGCACCGACGACGGGCGTTTAGGTCAAAGGCTCACCCGTCAACTCCCTTTCCCTATGTCCGACCAGCCCACCATCATCTACACGAAGACCGACGAAGCCCCGGCCCTCGCCACCTATTCCCTCCTGCCGATCATCCAGGCTTTCACGAAGCACTCGGGCATCGCCGTGGAGACCCGCGACATCTCGCTGGCCGGCCGCATCCTCGCCTTGTTCCCGGAGGTCCTCACCGAGGCCCAGCGCGTGCCCGACGCCCTCGCCGAACTGGGCGCCCTGACGCTCAAGCCCGAGGCCAACATCATCAAGCTCCCCAACATCAGCGCCTCCGTGCCGCAGCTGATCGAGGCCATCACCGAGCTCCAAGCCAAGGGCTGCAAGCTCCCCAACTTCCCCGCCGACCCCAAGACCGACGCCGAAAAGGACATCCGCTCCCGCTACGACAAGGTCAAGGGCAGCGCCGTCAACCCCGTGCTCCGCGAGGGCAACTCCGACCGCCGCGCCCCCAAGGCCGTGAAGGATTACGCCAAGAAGCACCCGCACTCGATGGGCGCATGGTCGAAGGATTCGAAGACCGCCGTCGTCACCATGGGCAAGGATGACTTCTTCGCCAACGAGAAGTCCGTCACCATCCCCACCGCGATGGACGTGAAGATCGAATTCGTCGCCGCCGACGGCAAGGTCAAGGTCCTCAAGGAAAAGACCGCGCTCAAGGAGGGCGAGATCCTCGACGCCACCGTGATGCGCCGCGCCGCACTCGTCAGCTTCCTCGGCGCGCAGATCGCCCGCGCCAAGCAGGACGGCATCCTCTTCTCGCTCCACCTCAAGGCCACGATGATGAAGGTCTCCGACCCGATCATCTTCGGCCACGCCGTCAGCGTCTTCTTCGGCGACCTGCTCGCCAAGCACGCCGCCACCCTCGCCCCGCTCGGCGTCGACCTGAACAACGGCCTCGGCGACCTGCTCGCCAAGATCCAGCAGCTCCCCGCCGACCAGAAGGCCGCGATCGAGGCCGACCTCGCCGCCGCCTACGCTGCCGGCCCGGCCATCGCCATGGTCAATTCCGACAAGGGCATCACCAACCTCCACGTCCCGAGCGACGTGATCGTCGACGCCTCGATGCCCGCGATGATCCGCACCTCCGGCCAGATGTGGAACGCCCAGGGCAAGGCCCAGGACGCCCTCTGTGTCATCCCCGACAGCAGCTACGCCGGCGTCTACCAGGCCGTGATTGAGTTTTGCAAACAGCACGGCGCCTTCGACCCGCGCACGATGGGCTCCGTCCCCAACGTCGGCCTGATGGCGCAGGCCGCCGAGGAATACGGCTCCCACAACAAGACCTTCACCGTGCCCGGCAAGGGCACCGTCCGCGTCGTCACCCCGACCGGTTCGGTCGTGCTCGAGCACGACGTCGATACCGGCGACATCTGGCGTGCCTGCCAGACCAAGGACGCCTCGATCAAGAACTGGGTGCAACTCGCCGTCCGCCGTGCGCGGCTCAGCGACACGCCCGCCGTGTTCTGGCTCGACGCCAAGCGCGCGCACGACGCCGAGGTCATCACCAAGGTCGAGAAATACCTCGCCGACGAGGAGACCACCGGCCTCGACCTGCGCACCCTCGCCCCCGCTGCTGCCTGCCAACACACCCTCGAGCGGCTCAAGGCCGGGCAGGACACCATTTCCGTCACCGGCAACGTCCTCCGCGACTACCTCACCGACCTCTTCCCGATCCTCGAGGTCGGCACCTCCGCCAAGATGCTCTCGATTGTTCCCCTGATGAACGGCGGCGGGCTCTTTGAGACCGGCGCGGGCGGTTCGGCCCCCAAGCACGTCGAGCAACTGGTCGGCGAGAACTTCCTCCGCTGGGATTCCCTCGGTGAGTTCTTCGCCCTCGCGGCCTCGTTCGAACACCTCAGCGAGACGACCAAGAATCAGAAGGCCAAGGTGCTCGCCGACACGCTCGACACCGCCACCGGCAAGTTCCTCGAGAACGACAAGTCGCCCGCCCGCAAGGTTGGCGCCGGCATCGACAATCGCGGCAGCCACTTCTACCTCGCCCTCTACTGGGCCGAGGCCCTCGCCGCGCAGTTCGCCGACCTCGATCTGAAGACCGTCTTCACGCCAATCGCCGCGAAGCTCACGGAGTGCGAGGAACAGATCGTCAAGGAAATGGTCGCCGTCCAAGGCAAGCCCGCCGACATCGGCGGCTACTACCAACCCGACGACGCCAAGGCCTCCGCCGTGATGTGCCCGAGCAAGACGCTCAACGGCATCTTGGCTGCGATCTGATTCGGTAGGCCTGATACGACCGATCGGTCCTATGACTTCCCCCGAGCCCGGCTTTCGAGCCGGGCTCTTGTCATCCGCTCGCGCAGGCCGCCTTCTTTCAAGAAGTCCTGCTCCAGCCGGCGCAGCTGCTGGTCGAGCAGGTAGTTGGCCTGATGGATCAGGCACAGGGCGATGTTCGCCACCACCGACCCGGGACGCGTCTCGGCGAACTCGCGGAGGTCATCGAATTTCAGCTCGGGATTGCTGCCGAGTCGCCGCACATACCGCGCCTCCTTTGAATCCTTGCTCCAGGCTGCCGCCTGGTTCGTCCGCAGGTAGTCTTCAAAGTCGACCAAGAGTTCCTCCAAGCTGGCTCGCGCCACACCCGTCAGCTTGAGCTCCATCTCTGCCGAGGTCTTCGCGGCCTTGGAACCCTCCACGATGTTTTGCTTCCCCGAGCGCGCCGCCTGCACCATCTGGTCGATGGTGCGGTCGCCGCGCCTGAGAAACCGGGCACAGAACACCTGGGTCAGGTCGTAGACCACCTCGGCCTTCCGGTAGGAGCGCAGCTTCCGGTAATTCCCGCGCAGCGGCAGGAAGCCTTTCGGTGATTCGTCGCGAGCCATACTCCAGTCCTCCAAGCTTACGGCCCGTGCCGCCAACCCACCCCAACCACCCGCAACCACAAGCCACAAATCAGCCCAGCCTATTTGTCCTATTGGTCCCATCACTCCTCTTGCCTGACCGGTCATCCACCATCGCGGCCCGGAATGTAAAACGCAGGCGTTCTGGGGGGCGCCGCGCTCGCAAAAACCGCCACCGAAAGATCCGGCATTGAAAACGAACGGGCTAACGGGCCTCTTGCTGGAAGCGGGCCAATCCACCGGAGGTTCTATCCGGAGTCTGAATTACACTGTTGGGCAAGAAATGAAGACCATACCCCTCGTTTTGTGCGCGACGATGTTGTTTTCTGGCTGTGCGTCGATGTGGACGCGGTTTGAGCCATTCTCTTCGCAGCGTCTTCCGGCTAAATTGGAGAGCTACGAAATTCTAGTGTCGCCGGGAGTTCCGATCAATCGACGGTATGAAAAGCTAGGCGTTGTTTGGTCGTCGTGGTACACCTATTCCTCGGCTGAAGAGAATGTCCGAAAGAAAGCAAAAGAGATCGGAGCAGATGCCATCATTAGCCTCCGCTACACGACCTACGATGTAAGCATCAATTACACGATTGGTTCGTTTTCGACGATCGGCGCGTATACGTCTGCTTCGCTCGCATCGGTCGGAACCACTGACGGGTATCCAAAGGTGGCTGGAATCGCGATCCGCTTCATAGACGAGTCACAGGAAGAGGTTCGATTCACCAATCCAAACATTGTTGACCCAACGGAAAAGAGAGAACCGGACTAGACGTTAGAACCATTCGCTCCGACACCCAGGTCGCTCGATGCCAGCGGTGGCTCCATCGAACGCCGCACCGGTTGCGGCCTAGTGGCCGGAGCCCACGCCGCCGCTGCCGCCACAGACGACACCGACTCATTGGTGGAGCGCGTTGACCTCAACGCGCTTT
>JAUXOH010000421.1 GCA_030682505.1 Candidatus Didemnitutus sp.
GCGGCATCGCTCGACAAAGGCCTCGTCATCCAGCGCGGCAGTCGCAGCGGCGGCGGCCACCGCGTTCACGTTGAAGGGTTGACGCGTCCGTTGCACGATCGCGATCAGTTCCTTCGCTCCGTAGCCGTAACCCACCCGCAACGACGCCAAGCCATAGATCTTCGAGAACGTCCGCAGCCCGATCACCTTGCGGCCCTCTGCGATCAACGGGCGCAGATCCGGCGGATTCTCCAGATATTCGGCATAGGCTTCGTCAAAAACGAAGATCACCTGCGGCGGCAAAGACCGCCCCAATTCATAAATCTCCGCCTCCGTGTTCGCGACGCCCACGGGATTGGCGGGACTGGCCAAAAACACCAAGCGCGTCTTCGGCGTCACCGCCGCGGCCAAAGCCTTCAGGTCCTGCCGCAACCCGGCCGCCAGCGGCACCTCGACGGGAGTCGCGCCAAACATCAGGGTCACGAGCTTGTAGACCACAAACGAGGCCTGATGCATCACGCACTCAACCCCGGACGAGAGAAACGCGTGACCGAGCAGTTCGATGATTTCGTTCGAACCGTCGCCAATGATGAACTGGTCCATGCCCATGCCCCACTTGCGGGCGAGGCGCTCGCGCAGAAGATAGTAACCGCCATCGGGATAAAGGTGTGCTTCGCGCAATGCCTTTTCACCGGCCGCGACGCCTTTCGGGGAGGGACCGAAGGGATTCTCGTTCGACGCGAGCTTGATGATGGTTGCCGGATCCAAGCCCAGTTCGCGCGCGACCTGATCGATCGGTTTACCCGGCTCATACACCGGTTGCTTGAGGATGCCCTGGTTTGCCAGATCCGCGTAGGTCATGCCCCACTCTCGCCCGTTCGCGGCAGGTGACTCAAATCAAAATCGCACGGCCATCCGCGCGCCGCTAGCTAGCGCGCCATTTCGCGGCTCGGCACCCTCACCCACGGCATGCCCGCCGCTTCCGCGGCGCGAAAGCCCGGATCGGCGTCCTCGAAGACCAGACACTTTCCCGGGGTCACGCCCATTCTTGCTGCCGCCAAGAGAAACATATCCGGCGCAGGTTTTCCGTGCACGACATCTTCCGGCGTTACCAGAATGGGAAACAGGTCGGAAAGCCCGACGAGCTCCAGGGTCTTCCTCACGATCGGCTTGGGGCCGCCCGAGGCGACACTCACGGGAAACCGTTTCGCCACCTCCCGGGCAAAATCGGCCACGGCCGGGATCACCCGCAGGTCGCCTTGCATTTCCAAAAACAGCTCCTCTTTTTCCACAAACATGCGATCGGGATCGAGCGTCAGCCCGTAGTGCTGCCCGAGCAGTTCCGCCACGCGCCGCGTCGGCACCCCGCCCAGAGAATAGAACAGATCCTCGTTCAACTCACCCTGCAAACCGAAGCGCTGCAGCGAGGAATTCCACGCCCGGTAGTGCAAGGGCATCGTGTCCACCAACGTGCCGTCACAATCAAAAATGTAACCGGCAAATTCGCCGGCGGGAATGGTGAGCTTCATGGAGAACGGTTGAGCCAAGCGCCCGCCCGGCCACGCGCAACGGCAATCTCCGTCATGCCTCGGTCCCGGCGTTGACGGCCCGCGCCCGGTGAGGCCTAGTAAGCGAACCATGGGTTCCCTGATTAGTAAACGCGCCCTCGTCACCGCCGGCGCCCAAGGCATCGGCCTCGCCATCTCCCGCCACTTGCTCGCGGCGGGATGCGATGTGTTTGTCCACTACCGCACGAGCGCGGAGGCCGCGCACGCGCTGGAGCCGGAAGCGACGGCGCTCGGGCGGCGCTGCGGCTCGGCCGGCGCCGACCTGACCGACACCGCCGGATGCGATCAACTCGTGGCCGAGGCGGTCAATTTCCTCGGCGGCCTCGATATTCTCGTCAACAACGCCGGTTCCTTGGTCGCCCGCAAATTGCTCGCCGAAGCAGACGACGCGTTTTGGGCGGAAGTCATGGCGCTCAATGTCGGCAGCCTGCGGCGCGTGACTCGCGCCGCGGCGCCCCATTTAATCGAAGCGGCACGAACCCGAAGCGGTGCCAGCATTGTCAATCTCTCCTCCCTCGCCGGTCGCAAGGGCGGTCACGCGGGATCGCTTGCCTATGCGACCGCGAAGGGCGCCGTCCTGACGTATACCCGTGCCCTGGCCAACGAACTCGGACCGCAGGGCATCCGCGTCAACGCGCTCGCTCCCGGTCTCATTCTCGGTACCAGCTTTCACAACACCCACACGACGCCGGAGTCAGCTCAGGCTACCGTCGCGGGTATTCCGCTTGGTCGGGCCGGCACGGCCGACGACGTCGCGCGCGCCGTCTGCTTCCTTGCCAGCGAGTATGACGGCTTCATCACCGGCGCCACGCTCGACATCAACGGCGGCGTGTGGGCCGGTTGAACGCCGGCCGGGTCCCGGGGAACACTCAGCGCCGCCCGCCGCGCGTCAGACGGCTCTTGGGCTTTTCGGGGGCCGCCTGGGGCATGCCACCACCGTCAAAGATGCCCGAGTAGATGTATTCGAAACCCTCGACCTTCTTCCAGTCGATGCTCTGCCCGATGAAGCGTTCGATGCTGCGGGCATCGCGCCAGGTTTCCTCGGTCACGAGGGTGAACGCATCGCCCGTTTTCTGCGCGCGACCCGTGCGGCCGATGCGGTGCACGTAGTCCTCGGGATTCTCCGGCACATCGAAATTGATGACGTGCGAGACGTCGGCGATATCGAGGCCGCGCGCCACGAGATCGGTCGCCACCAGCACTTCGTATTTGCCCGATTTGAAGCCCTTCAACGCATCGGTGCGCTCCTGCTGGCTGCGATCCGCATGCATGACGGCCACCGTGTGGCCCCCCCGCTGCAGACGGCTCGCCACGTAGTCGGAACCGGCCTTGGTGCGCGAGAAGATGATGACGCTGTGATACTGCGTGTCTTCGAGCAATCGGGCGAGCAGTTCGAATTTTTGGGACTGCACCACCGGATAAAACGCGTGCGTGATCGTCTCGGCGGTCGAGCGCTCGCGGCTCACGGCAATCTTGAACGGATCGCGCAGGGCCCACGCGGCGAGTTGCTCGATCTCGGGCGGCAGCGTCGCGGTGAAGAACAGCGTCTGGCGGTTCTTTTGCACCTTGGAAACGATGCGCTTCACGTCGGGCAGGAATCCCATATCGAGCATGCGATCGACTTCGTCGAGCACCAGCACCTCGACCTGATCGAGCAGGATCTCACCTTGCTCCATGTAGTCGAGCAGGCGGCCCGGCGTCGCCGCGAGGATGTCCACGCCGCGCGAAAGGTCCTCGCGTTGCTTGCCGTAGCCGACCCCGCCATAGACGACCGTCGTGCGCAGATCGGTGTGCTTGGCGAAATCCTTGAAGGCTTCCTCGACTTGGACGGCGAGCTCGCGCGTCGGCTCGAGAATCAGACAGCGCAACTTGCCGTGCGAACCGAGACGCTGCAGAATGGGCAGGGCAAACGCGGCGGTCTTGCCGGTGCCCGTCTGGGCCGAACCGATGACATCCCGGCCAGCCAGCACCTGGGGGATCGCCTCGGCTTGAATCGGCGTCGGGGTTTCATACCCC
>JAUXOH010000431.1 GCA_030682505.1 Candidatus Didemnitutus sp.
GGGAGGCCGGCCGGAGAAGTCCGCCCTCGGCGACCACACGGCGGCGGGCTATGCGCAGCGGGCGCGTTTTTATGCCCTCAGTCCGGAGGCCCGGCTGAACTACGCCAAGGGCGTGGCGGGTTACCTGGTGTTCTTGGCCGAGCACACGGGACTGGTTGCCGCCGAGCGTTGTGGGGCGGTGCGCACGCTGCTTGAGCGTTACCCGTCGCTCGAAGCGATGCTCAATGATATCAGTCGCTGAACCGGCTTCCTTCGCCTACCGTCCGCTTTCCCCGCTCCATGAAGCCCTTCATTCACGACGACTTTCTGCTGCAGACCGATGCCGCGCGCGACCTCTATCACGGGTTCGCCAAAGCCGAGCCGATCTACGACTACCACTGTCACTTGCCGCAGAAGTTGATCGCGGAGAATCACTGCTTTGGCGACTTGGCGGAGATCTGGCTCGGGGGCGACCACTACAAGTGGCGGGCGATGCGCACCAACGGCATCGGGGAGCAATTCTGCACCGGCGCGGCGTCTCCGCGGGAGAAATTCAATGCCTGGTGTGCCACGGTTCCGCAGACCTTGGGCAATCCTCTTTATCACTGGTCTCATCTGGAGCTGCAGCGCTATTTCGGTATCGACGAAATCATCAATCCGGCCTCCGCGGACCGCATTTGGAAGCAGGCCAATGAGAAACTGTCGGGCCTGCGCGTGCACGAGATGCTGGCCCGCAACCAGGTCGCGGTGATCTGCACGACGGACGACCCGGCGGACTCGCTCGCCGATCACGAGCGCATCGCCAAGCTCGGGCTGAAGACGCGGGTCTATCCGACCTTTCGTCCGGACAAAGCCCTCGGCGTGAATGCGCCGACGCCCTTCAACGCGTGGCTCGAACGACTGGGCGGCGCGGCAAGGATGACGGTAAAGACGTTCGACGACCTGCTCAGCGCGCTGCGCCGGCGCCACGACGATTTTCATGCGGTCGGCGGCCGCCTGTCCGATCACGGTTTGGAATGCGCGTTGGCGGAGCCGTGCACGCAGGCGGAAGCGCAGGCGATTTTTGACGCGGCCCGTCAAGGCCGCGCGGCCACGCCGCAGGAATGGACGAAGTATGGTTCGTTCCTGATGCTGGAATTCGGGCGGTGGGACGCCGCCAAGGGCTGGACCAAGCAACTTCACCTGGGTGCGATGCGAAACAACAACACGCGCCTGCTGCAGCAGCTCGGGCCGGACACGGGCTTCGACAGCATCGGTGATTTTTCCCAGGGCCGCGCCCTCAGCGGTTACCTCAATGCGCTCGATGCGACGGGCGAGTTGCCGCGCACCGTGCTCTACAATCTCAACCCGGCCGACAATTACCTCTTCGCCACGATGGCGGGGAATTTTCAGGACGGCTCCGTCGCGGGCAAAGTGCAGTTCGGCTCGGGCTGGTGGTTCCTCGACCAGAAGGAAGCGATGGAATGGCAACTGACTGCCCTGGCCAACTTGGGGTTGCTGAGTCGCTTCGTCGGCATGCTGACTGACTCCCGCAGCTTCCTCAGTTACACGCGGCACGAGTATTTTCGCCGGGTGCTCTGCAATCTGCTCGGCGGCCAGATGGAGCGCGGTGAGCTTCCCGCCGACCGCGAGTTGGTGGGCCAGATGGTGCGCAACATCTGCTTCGCCAACGCCCGGGACTACTTCCGCCTCTCGCTCGATCCGGCCTTTGCGCGCTGACGCACCGGGTCTATCCGGCGTGCGTCTCAGGCGCTCCGCTTCCAATTCGCGTAGATTTCCTCGACCTTGGTGCGGGCCCACGGGGTCTTGCGCAGAAAACGCAGGGAAGAGGTGATCGACGGCTCGAACATGAAGCAGCGCACCGGCACGCGTCGGGCGAGGCCCGACCAGCCGAATTCGGTGACGAGCTCCTTCAACAGCTGCTCCAGGGTGATGCCGTGCAGCGGGTCCTTGGATGGTTGGTTCAACGTCGACAGGATTCTAGAGAGCGCCCGGGGAATCCAGCGCGAATTGAAGCGGAGGGGATTTGGCGCGATCGGGGAGTAGGTCGGAAGGACGACGAAGCGACCGGGCTTGCCGTCCTGAAGGAAGTCGCCAAGGGTGGAGGCATCATTCGGCCGGCCGTCCCAAGCCGGTCGGCCGTTCGCTCCGCAACCCCAATCCCATTCCCATGAAAAAGCTCCTTGCCTCCCTGATTGCCGCCACGCTGTTCACCATTGGTGCAGCCACCTCTTTTGCCAGCGACACGGCGCCTGGCTCCGTGATTCACGTTGTTACCGTCAGCTGGAAAGCCGACGCCACCCCGGAACAGATCCAGGCGGCGCTCGACGGCGTGAAGGCCCTGCCGGCGGCCTATGCCGGCATCACCCGGGTCTGGGTCAAGACCCTCAAGGCCCAGGGCGACCGCACCCATGCGATGGTGATGGAGTTCAAGGATGAACAGGCCCTGAAGGACTACACCAAGAGCCCGGCGCAGCTGGAATGGTACAAAGTCTACCTGCCCGTCCGCGAACGCAGCACGACGTTCGACATCACGAACTGACCGGAAAAGAGTCTGGTCTCCGAGGCCGCCCGCGGGCGGCCTTTTTTGCGGCCCCGTAGTGTCGTTTCGGCCAGTTTGGTGTCCGCGCTTCGCATGGGCGATTCTGTTCTTCCTGTGCCAATGAAATGTGGAACCCAGTCCGGCTCTGAAAAAAGCACGTCCTGAGGTGGATGGGCATTCATTGAGCAGGTTGCCAAATTGGAAAGAGGCGCTGGCTAGTGACGCGCTTGATCCGCAGAGCGAGGCGGCTTTTGCCAAGGAAGTCCTAGCCTTCTTGCCGTTCTGCAAGACCAGCCCTGTTCCGGTAACAGTCCACCCGGCCAAACACTACCTTGGCTGGCGTGAGAAGCAGCCCGTGGGTCCAGCCCGTGAAGCTTTGCGCTGGTTCTTTCGAAGGGGGCGATTGTACTCCGGAGCGGTCGATTCTTCCCTGGCGGGGTCCTCAGGGCTTGCTGGATTAAGGTTGGGGCGGCAACACGACGGCGAGTGATGCGGGTAGCACGTCGACTTCGATCGTGGCAGCGGCATCCCGCCACTCGCCGTCGGTGTGAAACAACCCCGCCGACGTGCGTTCGATCGTGAATGTCGTCCCGCGCCGGCCGTGCACAAAGCGGCTAGGTTGCAGTCTGCCCAGAAAGAGCCGCGCGGCGAACTCCGGAAGTCCGAAGCCGAGGGGACGCACGGCGACGAGGTCGAGCAGGCCGTCGTCGATCTTGGCGTGGCGAGCGATGCGGGCGTTGTTGCCGTATTGCGAGCCGTTGGCCACCGCGACGAGGAGGGCCGGCAGCTCGACGGATTCGTTCCCGCACGTGAGGCGATAGGTTTCGATGGTTGCTTCCCGATACGCCCGCAGCGTGGCCACGGCATACGCGGCGAGGCCGCGGCGTTGGAGCTGATTGAAGCGTTGGCTGAGCTCGGCATCGAAACCGCAACCCATGACGTTGACGAAAGGGTGGCCGTTGGCAGTGCCGGTGTCGATGCGCGCCATTCGTTTTTGCGGGGACACGAGCAAGTTCAGCGCGCGGGTCGGCTGCAGGGGAATGCCCAGGTGTCGCGCGAAACCATTGCCGGAACCGCAGGGCACGAGGCCCAGCGCGACCTCGGTGCCGATCAAGCCCCGGGCCACCTCATTGACCGTCCCGTCTCCGCCGACCGCGGCGACACAGGCGAAACCCGCGTCGACGGCGGCGCGCGCGAGTTCGGTGGCGTGGCCCGGGCCGGAAGTCGGCGAGAGCATGACTTGCTGCGCGTTCCTCTCCGCAAACTCGGTGAGTTGGGCTCGAAACTGGGGCTTGCGGCGATTGTGACCGGAAGCGGGATTGAAGATAAGTAAGGTGCCGCCATTCATCGGGAATCGCCTGTTGCCAACTTGGGCGGACGCAGCACCCGGCGCCACGCTAGAATGACGATCCACGCCAAGACCATCGTGACGACCGTGTGGCTCAAGTAGTGGGCTCCCTTGAGCATTTGGTAACCTCCCATCCACCAGCCCGCGCCCAAGCCCAAGGCGAGTCCGCCGATTCGCCAGCGGCGCGACGGGCGCAACCATGCGAGCGCCATGAGGGCGAAACCCCCGCTGGCATGGCCGGCGGGAAAGCAGTGGCCCTTTGTCACCGGCTGGAAGTCAACCGGGTAGGGTTCACAAAGTGCGACGTAGGGTGCGTTGCCACCGTAACGAAGGATTTCCGACGGACAGTAGACGTTGGTGAACTGTTTCCCGAGTCCGGCGAGCACCGGCAGCGTGGCAAGCGTCAGCAGCGCCACGCCCAAGTCGGGGCGGGCCACACGCCAGCGGGTGCGCCAATCCGCCGGGCCAGCCGTGAGGGCGAGCAAAGAGAGGGCGAGAATTCCGAGGGCAACCTTGGGACCGTGATAAAAGAGCGCGCGACCAACCGGGTGGTCGCGATCCACCAACCATTGCCTCGTCGCGAAGTCATAGAACTGGTCCTGCAGGCGGAGATCGATTTCCGTAAACTCGAACACCCCAATGAGCACCGCGAGGGCCAGTACGGTCGGCCACAACGTCCGATCCGCAAACGATTCATGTCGCCCCGGGGCGCTCATTTCCACCAAGCCGCTTGCTTGCTCCGATTGAGCAGACGTTTGAAATC
>JAUXOH010000433.1 GCA_030682505.1 Candidatus Didemnitutus sp.
CTCCCCGATCTGGCCGATTGGCACGTGACGATCCTGGCGACGGACATCAACGCGCGCTTTCTCCGGAAAGCCGTCGCGGGCTCATACGGCGAGTGGTCGTTCCGCGACGCGCCGGAGGGGCTTCGCGAACGCTATTTCAACCGGAGTTCGGACGGTCGCCACGTCGTGGCACCGGAGATCAAGGCGATGGTGACCTTCGGGCATTTGAACCTCGTGGAGGATGTCTATCCGTCGCTGGCGACGGACACCAACGCGATGGACGTGATCCTGTGCCGCAATGTGCTGATGTATTTCAGCCCGGAGCAGATCCGCAGGGTCATCGGAAAATTTCGTCATGCCCTGCTGGATGGCGGATGGCTGCTGGTCAGCCCCAGTGAAGCTTCCCAGGAGCTGTTCTCCCGATTCGCCACGCGGAACTTTCCCGGTGTGATCCTTTATCAGAAGAGCGACGCGCACGTTGGTGGCGCAGGTCTCCAATCTGCCGTATCGCCGATTTCCAATCGGCCGGGCGCCGACCCTGGCTGGAACTCTGAACTTGGCGAGTCCTCCGCGGATTGGAAGCCTGCGACACCGCAAACTGCAAGTCTGCGCTCCGAATCCCCGCGGCCGGAACCGTCGGCGCCTGCGCAAACCCGGCCCACGCCGTATGCAGTGGCCGGGGCCCTCTACGAACAGGGCCGCTATGATGAGGCGGCGGACACGCTGCTGGCCTCGTTGGCCGGGCACACGCCGGAGTCGCCGGTGTTTTCCCTGCTGGCGCGGGCGCTGGCCAACCAAGGCCGGCTCGCTGAGGCCCTCACTTGGTGCGATCGGTGGATCGCCGCCGACAAGCTGGACTCCGCCGCCCACTACCTGCGCGCGGTCGTCCTGCTCGAACAGGGCGGCCCGGAGGAGGCCCGTCGTTCGCTGCAGCGGGCGGTTTATCTTCGCCACGATTTTGTGCTGGCCCATTTCGCCCTGGGCAACCTCGCGCGCGGCGGAGGCAAAGCCGGCGAGGCCGGCAGACATTTCGGCAACGCGCGGCAGTTGCTGGCCCGCTTGCAGCCGGACGATCCTCTTCCCGAGTCGGACGGCCTGACCGCCGGTCGTCTCCTCGAAACCATCACGGCCCTGACCGCCCTGGAGAACACGCGATGAAGAACGATGCCGAGCCGAATTCCGCCCACGCTTCGCCGCCGACCGCCACGCAAATCCTTCGCGCCCGCGCGCGAGCGCTGGCCCGGCCGCCGGAGCCCGCACCGGCGGCGGAAACGCTCCTCGAAGTGCTGGAGTTCCGCCTCGCCCAGGAACGCTACGCGGTGGAGACGCGGTATGTGCGGGAGGTTCATCCCCTGAAGGACTTGGCGCCGTTGCCATGCACCCCGCCTTTTGTGCTGGGGATTGTCAACGTGCGTGGCCACATCCTGCCGGTGCTCGCCCTCAAGAAGTTTTTCGACCTGCCCGAGCAGGGCCTGACCGACCTGCACCGCATCATCCACGTCTGCGGCCACGATCTCGAACTCGGCCTGCTGGCGGACGTGATCGTGGGCGTGCGGTCCATTCCGGTGGAGAGCCTGCAGTCCTCGCTGCCCACCCTCACGGGCATCCGCGGCGATTACTTGAAAGGCGTGACCGCGGAACGGCTCGTGGTGCTCGACTTGGCCCGCATCTTGGCGGACCCGAAAATCATCGTCCACGAGGAAGTGGCAAACTGAACCCAAACCAGCAACGGAGATTTACTACCATGAAATGGAATGTCGGAACCAAGATCGGTGTCGGGTTCGGCCTGGCACTGGTGATTTATGTGTTTGTCGGGGTGGTCTCCTACCGGAGCACGACCCAATTGATCGAGACCTCGGACGCACGCAGGCACACCGGTGAGGTGCTGGCCCAGAGCGCGGAGATCCTGTCGGTGTTGATTGATGTCCAGTCCGGTCAGCGCGGCTATGTCATCACCGGGGAGGACGCCTATCTGGAGCCTTATCAGAGCGGATTGGGCAGGCTGGAGCAGACGGTCCGGGAGCTTCGTTCGTTGACGGCGGACAACTCCCGCCAGCAGCGGCGGTTGGATGCGCTGGAACCGCTCATCAAGTCCCGGTTGACCCTCTCCCGGGAAGCGATCGATGTCCGCCGGACCAACGGGCTGGAAGCAGCGGTGCAGCTCATCAAGGCCGGCAAGGGGGAGGCGAACATGGACGAAATCCGAAAGGTGGTGGGCGAGATGCAGAGCGACGAGGAGGAGTTGCTGAAGAAACGTGTCGAGCAGGCGCAGACCGATGCCCAAAACGCGAAACTGACCATCATCGTTGGCACGCTCACCGCCCTGGTGCTCGCCACGCTGGCGGGGGTGATGCTTACCCGCAACATCGCCGGACCGCTCCAGATTCTCACGGCCGTGGCCGGGCGGATCACCGTCGGCGATCTCAGTGTCAAGGTGCCGTCCGACGGACGAACCGACGAAGTGGGAGTGCTGGCGCGGACGTTCGACCGGATGGCGCAGTCCCTGCGGGCGATGGCCGGCGCGGCGGAGCAAATCGCCGCCGGCGATTTGCGCTCCGTCATCAAACCCCA
>JAUXOH010000434.1 GCA_030682505.1 Candidatus Didemnitutus sp.
GGAGACCACCATGCCATGGGGCGCTTCGAACGCGGGGCGCTGGGCGAAGACTCGCGCCATGGGGAAAATCAACATCGCGAACACCAACAAGACAGAAATGAACCGGCCGGAGTTTGGCATGGGGAAGAGACTCCCCCGGTCGCGGGCGCTGCTCAAGTCGCAAAAGTTCGCGTCATAAGTCGACCAACTTGCAGCTATTCAAAAAACTTGTCGTAGTAAGATTTACTGGGTAGGGTTTTATGGAAAACAACCCCATTGGGACCGCAGTTGTCCCAAAAACCACGCAAACCATGAATGATCTTCCTTCTCCTCGGGGGGCGGCCAATTCGGCCCACCTCCGTTCGACGCGCTATTTGGGCGCTCTCGCCTTGTTGATCAGTGTTCTTTCTGTTGGCGCCGTTGCGCAAACGGCTCCGGCAGAGGAAGCGGCTCCTGCTCCCGCCAAGGACAATCTGGTGAAACTGGAGACGTTTGTCGCCACCGGTTCGCGCTTTAACGATCGCACCGTCACTGAGTCGTCGGTGCCCATTGACGTCATTTCCGGAGCCGATCTGCGCAACAGCGGCTATACCGAGACCAATCAAATGCTGCAGGCGGCGGTGCCGTCCTATAATTTTCCCCGCCCTACTGTGGCGGATGGCACGGATCACATCCGCCCGGCCACGTTGCGCGGCCTTGCGCCCGATCAGACCTTGGTGCTTTTGAACGGCAAGCGCCGCCATTCGAGTGCGCTGGTCAACGTCAATGGCACTGTCGGCCGCGGCTCCGTGTCGATTGATTTGAACACGATTCCCGCCGGGATGATCGACCGCATCGAAGTACTGCGTGACGGTGCGTCCGCGCAATACGGGTCCGACGCCATTGCTGGCGTCATCAATATCATCCTGCGCAAGGATCAGGGCTACGGCTTCAACGGCACCTACGGAGTGACGAAAGAAGGCGACGGCCAGGTGATCGACGGCAGCGCCTGGGCGGGCTCGACGCTCGGGGAGGGCGGTTCCTTGTTTGTGAACTTGTTCTACCGCGAACGGGAGAATACGAACCGCAGCAAGGCCGACACGCGCCAGCAATATTTCGGGACCAACACGAGCACGGGTGCGAAGACGGCAATTTCCGGCAATTTCGCCTCGGGTATCAGTGCCCCCCCGGCCGGAGTGGTCTTCGATCCGCGGGAAGCGACGATCAATCGCATCAACCATCGGCACGGTGACGGTGATTCCGAAGACACGGGCGTCATGTTCAACGCTTCGCTGCCGCTGGTCGGGGGCCGCACCTTCTATGCCTTCGGCGGCTACAGTTCACGCCATGGCCAAGCCGCCGGTTTCTTCCGCCGTCCGGGCGATAATCGCACCGTGCGTGCCATTTACCCGGATGGGTTCCTGCCGCTGATCAATTCCGACATCAATGATTTCTCGATGGGCGGTGGCCTCAGGGGTCGGGGCAGCAATTTTGATTGGGACTTCAGCTCAGTCTACGGAGGGAATGATTTTGGCTTTACGATTTCGAACACCGCCAACGTGACCTTGGGCGCGGCGAGCAAGACCGTGATGAACGCTGGCACGCTCGGCTTCCGTCAATGGACCAACAATCTTGATTTCACGACCACGTGGGATATGAATAATCAGGTCATCAAGGCGGCCTATGGAGCGGAGTTTCGGTGGGAAGGCTACAAGATCAAGGCCGGTGAACCCGATTCCTACCGCAACGGTGGTATCCTGATTCTCGACGGTCCGGCCGCTGGCTCCTTGGGGGCGCTGGGAGCGCAGGTGTTTCCGGGTTTCCGCCCGAGCGATGCGGTCAATGTTTCCCGCAACAGCTACGCGGCCTACGTCGATCTCGGCACCACCTTCAATGATATCACCGACCTGTCCTTCGCCGCTCGCTTCGAAGACTTCAGTGACTTCGGCAGCACCTTTGACGTGAAGGTTTCGGGACGCGTGAAGGCAGGCAAGGCGGTCGCGTTTCGGGGTTCCGCCAGCACGGGTTTCCGCGCGCCGCATCTGGCGCAACAATGGTTCTCCTCCACGGCGACCAACTTCATCGGCGGCATTCCGTTCGAGAACAAAACGTTCCCGACCACGGATCCCGTCGCTAAGCTGCTCGGCGCCGTGCCCCTCAAGGCTGAAGAATCAGTCAACTATTCGATCGGGCTGACCTACCAGCCCACGGAACGCTTCACGGCGTCGGTGGATTTCTACCACATCGACATCGATGACCGCGTCGTCCTGTCCTCCAACTTCACGGGTGGTCCGATCGGTGCGTTTCTTGCAGCCAACGGTCAGGCGCAGGCCAACGGCGGTCGCTACTTCACCAATGCCGTCGACACCCGCACCCGCGGGGTGGATGTGAATGCACGCTATACGTGGAACACCGAGAATCTCGGCAAGGTCACCGCCACGGCGGCCTTCAACGTGAATGAAACTTCGGTGGAAAAGATCCGCGCGACTCCCACTCAGCTGGCGGGCATCGGCGTCACCACGCCGATCTTCGATCTCACCGAGCGGGTGCGCATGGAAGAGGGCACGCCCAAGAACGTCGTCAATCTCAACGCCAATTGGGAATACCAGAAGTTCACCGTCAACCTGCGCAACATTCGCTACGGCGAGGTTTCCCAGGTCGCCAACACCAGTGTCACCGCGGCGCAAGTCGCGGCCGAGCAGGCCACCGGCCTGAGCGTGCGCACGGTGCCGAGCGGCGCGAACTTCCAGTTGATCCAGGACTTCTCGGCCAAGTGGGTCACCGATCTCGACGTGACCTACCGGCACAACGCCAACCTTTCCGTCACGGTCGGGGCGAACAACCTCCTCGACATCTATCCTGACCGGAATGTCACGGTGAACAACAACGCCGGCATCTTCCACTACGCGGGCATCTCGCCGTGGGGGTTCAATGGCACGTTTTACTTCGGCAAGGTCAGCTACAAATTCTAAGCCGACAGCGGCTTGATCCAATTTCGGCGCGGGCTTCATGGCCCGCGCCCTTTTTGCGTCCGCACCGCGCAAGCATCGGACGGCGGGAAAAAGAGCGTCGCCAGCAGCGTCCGGGATGCCTTGCCTGCGACCATGACTCCCATCGAAGGCCTGCGCTCCCCTTATGACAAGTCGGTTGGATTTTTGCATCACTTGGGCCGGATGCTCGACAAAATTCGGCTGCAGGCGGCGGGCAGACTGCCCGAGGATTTCCAGCGCAACTACGGGCTCTCCTTCGGACTGGACGGTCAGCTTTGCGGTTTCCTCGGCGTGGATTTCTCGGCGGTGGACGCACGGGTAAAGCAAGGCGGCACGGATGCGGAAATTGCCGAATGGGTTTTTGCTCAGGGTCTGCGGCCCAACCGTCAGCAGACTTACGTGTGGAACGAATACATCCGCAAGCTCGGTTGGAACGATCGCGGCACGGCGGTGGTGGCAAGAGCAAAAGAGGCGGCGGGCTATGGTGATCGGACAGAGCTGGTGACGGTTTTCGACACCATTGATTACAGTGAAGGCCGGACCCTGCCGCCGCCCGGCCGTTTGTAGGCGAATCCCCCGTGTTGAGGGTGTGCCGTCAGGTGTGATTCAGGAGGTGTACCAAGGCTTTGCGTCGATGCACCTTATTTTAGGTGAATTGTTCGTTAGCTGCACCGGAGGAGCATGACTTGATTGAAGTAGTTTATGTTTCTTATGGATCGACACGAAAGCATTCCTATCAAAGAACTCGGCGCGTTTATTCAGCGCACTGTTGAAGCGGGCGCGACGATCGTCGTGGTGACACGCAATCCGGACGGGAAGACGTGCACGGTGAGCGTCGAGCGCGAAGAGCAGTAAACCGAAGCCGTCGCGCCAGTTTGTGCGGCATCCCCGTTCACCGAGCGGGAATGAAGATGGGCATTCCCTTGCTTGGCCGATCAAGCGGTCGCGGGAGTGGGAAGAGACGGGGTGGCGGTTTCGCCATCGCGCAACATGCGGGCGAGTTCGCGGTGGTCGAGTTTGCCCGAACCCAGCTTGGGAATGTTCTGCACGAAGCGCAGCTCCCGGGGCGCACAGAGATTGCTCAGGCCTTTGGCGCGCACCGCGGCGCGGATGTCGGCCAGTTGGAGTCTCATCTCGTTGGCGATGGCGACGAGCTTCTCGCCCTTGTCCACATCGGGCACGGCGACGACCGCCAGAGCGCAACGCAAGCCGAACTGGGGGAACGAACCGGCGAGTGCGTCCTCGACGGCGGTAAGTGATATCATTTCGCCGCTGACCTTGGCGAAGCGCTTCAGACGCCCGAGGACGGTCACGTAGCCGTCGTCATCAACGTTGGCGATGTCCCCGGTATCATACCAGCCGTTGAGGGCCTGAAACTTCGCGTTGGCGTCGGCATTGAGGTAGCCCTTCATCATGGCCGGTGTGCGAACGAAGAGTTGCCCTCCTTCCGGCACGCCTTCCACCGGTTCAAGGCGATAGGTCACCCCGGGCAGCAAGCGGCCCGCCGAATGGGTGTTGGGGTCCATCTTGGTGTTGATGCACACAACCGGTCCGCACTCGGTCGCACCATAGCCTTCGTGGATGCGAACCCCGAATTTGCGCGAATAGGTTTCGAAAGTGGCGGCCTGGACTTTCTCCGCGCCAGCAACGAGGTAGCGCACCGTCTGCAGGTCGTAGGGATGGGCCTTGCGCGCGTAGCCGTTGAGAAACGTGTTGGTGCCGAGAAAAATGGTGCAGTTCTTTTCGTAGACGATGGTCGGCACGATCCGGTAGTGCAGCGGTGAGGGGTAGTTGAAGACAAACGAGCCGCGCACCAACGGGGCAATGATGCCTCCAACCAGACCGAAA
>JAUXOH010000435.1 GCA_030682505.1 Candidatus Didemnitutus sp.
TCTATCACGTGGACTCCCGGCCACCGCGCGCTCCGGGCGCCTGCGACACCTGCGGTTCGAAGCTCTTCGTCCGCGAGGACGATCAACCCGATGCCGTGCTGGTGCGCCAGGAAGCCTACCAAAGGAACACTGCGCCGCTGCTGGAGTATTATGCGCAGCGCAAGCTCCTCGTGCACGTCGACGCGCACGGCACTCCCGAAGAAGTGTTTGCTCGCACCATCACCGCGCTGGGCGACAAGCGTTGAGGCCTATTTCTGGTCGACGCTGAATTTCCCGGCGCCGGCAATCAAGATGGAGACGAAACCCGCGAGGTAGACGAACGCCAACTCACCGTTACCTTGACCTGAGAGCTTGGCGCCATGGGCAACGAAGAACGCGGTGCCCATCGTCGTCGCGAGGAAAAAAGCAGCCAGGCGCGACCAAAGTCCGAGAATCAAAAATGCGGAGCACAGAAACTCCGCGAAGACAGCCACAATCAGCACTGGCATCGCCCCGATCCCGAAGATGTCGGGAAACTTTGACGTGCCGTTGATCAAACCGAGCAATTTGCCCCAACCGTGCAGGGAGAGCATGGTCGCACCGAGCCAGACGCGGAGAACAAGCAGTGCCAGATCAGCGCTCCGCGGAATGAATTCGAGGGTAAGGATCTTTTTCATGGGATGACGACGACACCATTGTTCGTTCGCGTCGATCCGCAAGTCCGCAACCGCAGGGAGCCGCATTGGGGTTTCCCGCGATTGCCGGGCGCGACGCGATCAGCAGCCGGTCGAGCCATTAGGGTGCGGGCGCTCGGAATTTGGTCACCGCACCGCATCCCCATCTTCCGGCGCCGTGAGGGCAGTCCTCAACTCCGCTCCGATGCGGAGGATGATCGTGCAAACCTGTTCCCTCACCACCGGATCGTCCACCGGCACCGGCCTCCCCCGGCGTTCACCTTCGAGCCAGATTTCGTCTGCGATGATTTTCTGGATCACCGGCAACTCGCGAAATAGGACTGGGTCGACAAAGGCCATGAGGCAACTCCGCGGAGGTCGAACCTCGGGCGGCGGTCACCTAGATATCGGCTCGTTGAGCCCCGGATAAAGCCCCCGCAGGGCGATGCCGCCAAAATCTCATCTCCCTCCCGAAGTTCGCCGTCGCCGCGGGCACTTGAAGGTCGCTGACCTCGATCGACCCCTTGCCTTCTACCGCGGTGGACTCGGCCTTGATCTCATGCCCCACGCCGGCACGCATGCTCTTTCATCTTGGCGAGACTGATCGCTCCGCCCTGTGGCGTTGGAGCACAACCCCAAAAATGTCAGACGGTCGGCAGAGCAAGCAACTTGCACACTTCCCCATCCGAGGTTTGGTGGAAGTCGGAATAGAAAGCACCGACCGCTCCGAAGGCCTTGGGGATTTGCAGCGTGACCACTTCTTCCGCTTTCTCCCGCAATTCGAGGTAAGATTCGCGCGCCATCACCGGTGCCGCCACAATCACCCTTCCCGCATGGGCATCGCGCATCGCTGCCACAGCCACGCTCATGGTGGAGCCTGTTGCCACCCCGTCATCCACCAGAATGACCGTGCGCCCCCGCACCACGGGTGGCGGGCGACCCGCCCGGTAGACGGTTTCACGGCGTTCCAACTCGCGGGTTTCACGGATGGCGACGCGCTCGAAGACTTTTTTCGGCACCCGATACCCTGCGATTACGGCAGGGTTGAGAACCCGCAACCCACCGAAGGTGACGGCGCCCATCGCCAATTCCTCGTCACCCGGCAGTCCCAGTTTGCGCACAACCAGCACATCGAGCGGCGCGTGCAACGCGCGAGCGATCTCCCGCGCCACGGGCACTCCGCCGCGCGGCAAGGCCAGCACCAACACCTCCGGGCGTCCGGCGTATCGCTCCAAATGCGCGGCCAGTTTTCTCCCTGCCTCCTCTCGATCATCAAAGGTCTGATTCATACGCCCCCTTGGCGGCATGCCGTGCCGCCGATGGACAAGATAGCCCAAGGCCTCCCGTCACGCCATCGCCGAAACTGCGCATATCTTGGTCCGACGGTGGCGCGTATTCATTTCGACGGCCGACCCTATCCAATTAACATGCCGCCATGAACCCATCCCCAGCCAGTCCGCGGTTTCTCACCGGCCTCGGACTGATCTTGGTTGTCATGATCGTCGTTTCAGCGATTGGCTGCCGCTATCCGGATGACTGGTGGCTGGAAAATGTCCTCGTGGCCGTGGCCATGGCCTACCTCGCCTTCACCTATCGCCGGGCCCCGTTGTCGCGGACCAGTTACGTTATGATCCTGATCTTCATGGGGCTGCACGAGATCGGGGCGCATACAACGTTTGCCGAGGTGCCTTACAACGAGTGGACGCGTGCGCTCTTCGGCGTCGCGCTCAACGACGTCCTCGGTTGGGAGCGCAATCACTATGATCGCCTGGTGCACCTCGCCTACGGCCTGCAGATCACGTTGCCAATGAAGGAGACCCTTGATCACCGGCTCCGACTCAGCGGTTTTGGCAGCTATTTTGTGACATGGATGTTCATGCTCGGCACCTCGTCGGGCTACGAATTGATCGAGTGGGCCGCCGCGCTCGTCTTCGGTGGCGACCTTGGGATCGCGTACCTCGGCACCCAAGGAGATGTCTGGGACCCCCACAAGGACACGGGGCTGGCGGTCCTTGGATGCACGCTGGTGCTGGTTTACCATGCCTTGGTCACCCCGCTCGTTCATCGGACGCAGCCGGGCCGGACCTAGCCCACCTGCTTCACCGGCCTTCCGGTGAAAGGTGCGCCCGGTCGCGCCGACAGGGCCGAGGCTAGTTCATCACCTCATAACTCAGTTGCACGAGCCCGTCGGGAAACGCATGACAATTCCGCAAATGCAGCTTCGCCTGCAATGGGCGCGGCAAAAACAAGGGAATGCCCTCGCCCAGCAAGAGCGGCGGAATTGACAAAATGATCTCATCGATCACGCGACCGGCGAGACACGGGCGCACCACTTCGCCCCCTCCCACCAGCCAGATGTCGCCGCCCGGCTCAGCCCGCAACTCCTTCACGATGTCGGCAACGTCCCCCGCAACAAACTCGGCTTGGGCTTCGCGCCGTCCGCAGTCTGTCCGACTGAGCACCACGCTGCGACGGACGCCGTAGGGCCAATTTCCGAGGCCGACCGCCTGATCGTAAGTCTTGCGTCCCATCACGAGCGTGTCGACGCGCCGGATAAAATCGGCGTAGCCATAGTCTTGTTTCTTGCCGGGACGCGGCAACCAGTCGATAGAGCCGTCGCAACGGGCGATTTGTCCGTTGAGCGAGGCCGCGATGTAGAGGGAAACTTTGCGCATGGAGGGAGCTTGGTTGAGAGCGACGCCGCCACGCGGCCGTCGTTCAAGTCGGAATATCCGCCCCACTTGACGCTTAGTTTGCGCCGACCGTCGCGAGCTGGGGCAGCGCAACCGGTTCGTGCAACTCACCGCCTCCGAAGCGGCCGGCCAGACGGCCGAGTTCCGAGGAGAGCAGGTTGCATTGGCGTTCGTAAGCTGCGCCAGTCTGGTCCGGTGATTGATAGAACACGCAATTCACGAGCGTGCCCCCGCCGGGGAGGTCCAACACGCGCAACGGCAGAAGCCGCACCCGTTGGTGTTCGTCGCCGGCATGCAGATCGATCACGCCCGTATGTTCGTCGGCCTCCATTTCCAGAAAAAGATCCCCTTGCGCCGTGAGCGCGAGCCATCGACCGCGGAAAACTTCCAAGCGTTCGCAAAAATCAGCGGCCCAGCGGGGCAGATTCTCGATGTCGGCGAGGTAATTGAAGACGGTGTCGCGGGGGGCGAGCACAGTGAGGCTGAAGGTGCGAACTTGCATGGACGTGGGGGTTGGAGTTGTCCCACCCTACCACCGCTCCCTGACAGCCCTATGTCAGGAGCCTTTCTTGCCCCCAGGGAAGGGCTCCCGGCGCCTGTTCAGTCCTCGTGCTGACGGGCGATGGCCGCCGCTTGCTTGCGCACCAGCGTGCGGAGTCGGGCCGGTGCCAATGCCTCGGCCTCGGTGCCGAACGAAAGAAGCCACCGCGCCATCCAATCGAGTGAGACCGTGTAGACCGAAA
>JAUXOH010000445.1 GCA_030682505.1 Candidatus Didemnitutus sp.
CTCACGCCGGGCTTATGTGCAGACCATGAGTCCCGTCAAATCAGGCCGGCCGGTTGCCTTTGTTTGTGAGAACCACGCCTGCCAGCTGCCCGCGGCCACGGTGGACGAACTGCGGGATCGGCTCGCGGGAAAGTGAGGGCCCGAACGGGGATTTCGCTCAAGGCTGAATCAGGGCCTCTCGCACGAGTCGGTCGTCGCCTTCGTTGGGGGCAGGGGTGATGCCGAGGACGGCGCAAAGCAGATTGTAGACGTGGATGTTCTCCACGTCGGCGAAGGCATGACTCTGTTTGAAGGCCGGGCCCTGCGCCAGAAACAGAGCCCCCATGTTTTCGTTGGCGGGATCCCAGCCATGGGAGGCGCGGGCATAAGTGGCGCGGCGGCGCGCCCATCCGACCTTGCTTTCGATGTTCCAATGGTCGTCGGCAATGAGCACGACCGGCGGAATGCGGTCATGGTTGCGGTAGTGCAAAGAGGCGGGCACCTCCTCCCGCAAGTAGACGTGAATTTGCGGAGGGGCCTTGGCGCGGATCGCCTCCGCCAGCTCGGCGGGCGTGACAGTGCCCGGATTGGGACGCACGCCCCCATTCGGACCGAGCGATTCGACCCGCACTTGCGTCACATCCATCAGGTCCTCCACAAAAACCACCTGCTCACTGGAAGTTTCGGACATGCCGTGATCTGACACGATGACCAGGTTGGTGTGTTCCCGCAGGCCGCGGGCGGCGAGTCCGTCGAGCAACCGCTGCACGGCGGTATCCGCCGCGAGCACGGCGGCGTGGTTTTCGGCGGAGAGCGGGCCGTGGATGTGACCCATGTCGTCCACCAAATCGAAGTAGAGGGTGAACAACCGGGGGCGCTGCTCCACGGGCAGATCCAGCCACGCGAGCAAGCCATCGACGCGTTCGGTGCAAGTCAGCTTCTTGGCAAAGGGGCGGAAAAGTGAAGCGCGGTGGCCTTGCAGTTCCGTCTCCGACCCGGGCCAGAAGAAACAGCCGGCTTTCACACCTTGCTTTTCCGCGGTGATCCAAATGGGTTCGCCCCCGGCCCACCAATGCGGCTCCAGGTTTTGCATCGTGAATTTCTCGCCCGTCGCGGGATCGAAGAACCAGTTGGCGACAATGCCGTGACTCTCCGGGCGCAGACCGGTGACCAACGTGTAATGGTTGGGAAAGGTCTTGGTCGGGAAGGACGGGGTCATCCGGCGCGCGTGCACGCCGTTTTTTGCGAGGGCCCGAAGGGTGGGGACGTCGTGTTGATCGAGATAATCCCAGCGAAAACCGTCGATCGAGAGCAAAATCAGGAGGTCGGCCCCGGGAGCCGCGGGAGCGACGTTTCCCGCGGCCAAGGTGAGCAGCAGGAGGGGCAATCGTAGCCATGAAATCAGCGGGCGTCGCATCGGGTGACTCTAGGATTGGCGGCGGCCTCGGCAATGCGCATTCTTCGGGCATGGACGATTCGGAGAGACTCACCCGCCTTGAGGAACGCTATGCCCATCTGCAGCGGCATGTGGCCGAGCAGGACAAGGCCATGCTCGCGTTCAGCGACGAACTGGCGCGCGTGAAAGCAGATCTGGGGAGAATTCGTTCCCAACAGCAGGCCTCACCGGTGACGGACGGATCCGCTCCGGTTGAGGAGCGACCACCGCACTACTGAGACGCGGAACGACCGCTGAAAGCGAAGTCGCAGGGCAACGCCCCGCCACTCAGAACAGGGCCGTGAGATCCGTGTGGCGACCGGGTTCGAGCACGATTTCGCCCGTGAGGTCGGCGACCTCGTCGTTCTTGTAGAGTTTGCACCGGACCGGCCCCGTGGCGTCCTGCGAGGACCAGCCCCACTTGCCGATCGAAACAAATTGCATCGGCACGCCCTTGTCCCAGCCAAGGCCGGGGCCGTCGCCGCGGATGAAGAGCTTGTTGCCGATGCCGATATAGGCGGTCGCCAGCAGGCGCGTCGCCCCATCGGAGGAGGTGGAGGATTCCGGCGCCGGCGCCGGCTCGGAATCGCCGTTGGAATCCCCGACTTCTTCAGCCGCCGCAGGGATTGCTTCGTCCGCTGGAACGGCGGGAGCTTCCTCGGACTTCGGCTTGCGCGGTGCACGGGGTTTCTTCGGCTTGGGCGGCTCGCTGCTTTCTGCCGCGACCGGGATTGGTTCGCCCGCCGGAGCAACCGATTCTTCATCGGCAACCGGCGGTTCGTGGGCCGCGATTTCGGGCGCAGGCTGGGCGGCGGCTGGCTCCGGTTTTTCCACCGGCGCGCGGGCAGAGGTGGTCTGGAGGTTCGCCGCTGGCTGGACCTGACCGAAAGGAGCGAGCTTCGCCTCGAGTGTCTGCAACGCCGCGGAAATCTTCTGCTCGAACTGTGCCGCGGCGTCCTGGGCGCTCGCGTGCATTTGCGCGAGGGTGGCTTCGGCGGTGGAGAATTGTTTGCGGGTTGCGACCTCGAGGGCGGCCCAATCGAGAGTGGCCTTGGCGATTCTCTCGGCCGTGGCCTTGAGTTGCGCGCTGTTGGTGGAGCGCAGTTCCTCAAGTTCGGTTTCAAGTGCCGCGCGATCGTCGTCCTCCTTGCTGGCCAGGGTGTCGTTGAACTCGGCGAGCTTCTCCTGCATCCGGTAGGGCAGGGTCTCGGCTTCGCGGGACGCTTTGTGCACCGCTTCCTCCACGGATTTGATCTGTGCCGCCGCGCGCACGAGACTTTCGGTGGCGGCGTGCAGGCGCGTAATCTGTTCACTGCCACGCTGCCGCTCGCGCTCGATGGCATCGGCCAATCGCGCATCGTAGTCGGTGAGGAACGGCACGAGGACGATCAGGATGGCGAGGACGACGCACAGGACGGCGCTGACAAAGGGCAACGGGGCGTAGGGGTCCTTGGCGAAATAAACGATGACGAAGGCGACGAGCAGCAGGCCGGCGTCGATCGCGAGAAAGATCCACTTGGGAAGGCGGGGGGCGGGTTCGAGATTCATAAGGTGAGTCGCGCGCTGGCTCGTTTTCCTTCGGAGAGCCCGGTTTCTCAAGGCTAAATGCATCCGGGGAAAGCGGGGCGATCGGCCTTGTGCCAACGGCTTGGTCTGACAGGTTCGCGGTAGCCCCATGAATTTTCCCTATTTCGTGCGCATCGATCGGGACGGACGCGGCCGGGAGCAACACTATGTGGTGCATGCCCACGACCCGAAATTCTCCGTCGAGTTCATTGCCGATCTCGAGGCGACGGATAAGCTAGGCAAGGGCGTGATCAAGCGGGTCTGTGTGCCCAACTCGTGGGCGGGCGACTATGGAAAATACGCCAAGTTGCTTACGAAGGCGCAGGAGTTCTTCGCCGAAGCAGATCAGACTGACTTGCCGCGGCGCGCTTGAGCCGGAAATTGTCTCGGCCCAGAAACCGACGGGCCCGCGACTAGCGGGTCATTGCGCGCCAAGTCATGCCGACCAGGGAAATGAGCATGCCGATCCGGATCGACCCCTCGAAGGTGAGGATGACGAGCGTCCATTTGAGTCCAGAAGCCGCCCGCAGGGCGTAGCCGATTGCGGTGACGGCAAGCAGCACGAAGCCTTGGGCGCGGCCCAAGGGATGAAGCAACAACATCACCATCCAGAGGTAGTAGGTGATCAGGCCTCCAGCCCAAAGGGCCCCGATCTTTTCTGACATGGGCAACTCGCGGGGATCGATGTTCGCCTTGATCCGGCGAATCCCCAAATAGCGCTCACTGATGACGAGCTGCCAAAGCTCGAAGGCGAAAAACAACGGCGTGAGCAACACGAGGGGATTCACTGCCCCGGAGCATCGGGGAGAGGGAGGGGCGCGCCAAGGATTTTGCGCCGCCCGGCCCGGTCAGCGACTCACTCGGAAAACCGGACCATTTTGGCGGAATCGCCGCGAGTGAACACCAGCGTGGTCCTTCGCGCCCCATCGCGCACGGCGACCGTGTTTCTTTGTTGGGGAATGGTGTCGTGGAGCAGTCCGTGGTGCAGCCGGACACCGTCAGGTCCGCCCGGAAGGGGGGATTCGAAATAGAGCCACAACCGCTGCTCGCCGTCGTCCTGGTCCAACTCGCGACCGACCCAGTGGAGCGTTTGCGCTGATCCGTCGTTCGCCCGCACGTGGAAATTTGCCCCGAGATAGGCCCGAATCAGAGCATCGAGTTCGGCCGCGGGTGTCGTGGTGAAGGATGCCGGCGCGGCGGTCGGTCTCCGTAACGCGAGGAGGAGATCATCCGCGAAGACGGTGACCGCGATCTCGAGGCGCTGGGTGTCGCGATTGTAGTCGGCTTCCGCGAGCGAGACGTGCGTGGGGTGGGCGCTGGCGGTCGTCAGCACGGCCCCAAATCCGAGCGCCAGAAAGCGGCGAACCAACGCCAAAGGACGGAGCCGGGCTAGGCCGATCATGGTGCGTTACGGCTTTTCGGTTTCCGTCTCGGGCTTGGTCAGCTCGCGCAGGGGATTCTTCGCGGGATCATCCTTGAACAGCTGGAACTTGGTCTTCACGGGGCGGCGGGGCCAAAAATTGTTCTCAAGGTCGCAATCAACCAGCTCTTGTCGCGGATCGAAGGTCACGGACTTCAACTCCTTCGTCGTCATGATGAGCTTGGCGGCTTTCTCGGTATTGAAGCGCCAGATTTCCGCCGGCAACTTCATCTCCTCGACGGTGCCGTCGGTGTATTCCACCTGCAGGATGAGCGGCGTGATGAGGCCGCCGACATTGGAGAAATCGAGGAGATAGAAATTGCGCGCCGTTTGCAGGAGCGCGGGATCGATCTTTTCCTTCTGCAGTTCCTTCAGCAACGCCTCGTATTTCTTCTTCTCGCTCGGGAGCACGGTGGCCTCGTCGTAATCGTGGTAGAAGTCCTTCAATTCCGGGAACCGGTCGACGCGCTTGGGCAGGGCGGCGTTGCGTTCCCGGGTCAGCGTTTTCGGCAGGGCCTTTTTTTCGGCCTCGGTTTTCGGTTTTTCGAGCGCGGGATCGCGGGAATCGAGCTGGAGCCACGTGACCTGGTCGATCGACACGTCGACGTGATCGACGCCGTAGAACCAGCCGCGCCAGAACCAGTCGAGATCAATGCCGCTCGCGTCTTCCATCGTGCGAAAGAAATCGGCCGGGGTCGGGCGCTTGAACATCCAGCGCTGGGCATAGGTCTTGAAGGCGTGGTCGAACAGTTCGCGGCCGAGGACGTGTTCGCGGAGGAGAGTGAGCGCCACCGTGGGTTGGGCGTAACTGTTGTTACCGAGGTCTTCGATCGACTCGGAATTGCTCATGATCGGCACGCGGTTCGCGAGCCGCATGTAGGCGGTGAGGTCGCGCTCGTTGCGACGATGCGGATAGTCCTGCTCCCACTCCTCCTGCGCGAGCATTTGCACGAAGGAGTTCAGGCCCTCGTCCATCCACGTCCACTGGCGTTCGTCGGAGTTGACGATCATCGGGAAGTAGTTGTGGCCCACCTCGTGGATCACGACGCCGATGACGCGATACTTGGCGGTCTTGGTGTAAGTGCCGTCCTCCTCGGGGCGCGGACCGTTGAAGCAGATCATCGGGTATTCCATGCCGCCGCTGAGCCCGCCGAGCACTGACCATGCGACCGGGTAGGGGTAGGCGAAGGAGTAACGCGAGTAGACTTCGATCGTGTGGGCGATGGCGTGTGTGGAATACTTGTCCCACAAGGGCATCCCCTCCTTCGGGTAAAGGGACATGGCCATCACCGGCTTGCCCTGGTGGTTGTGGCCGGGGACGGCCATGGCGTCCCAGAGGTATTTGCGGGACGAGGCGAAGGCGAAATCGCGCACCTGCTCGGCACGGAAGACCCATGTCTTCTTGACCGCGGACTTGGAGGCCTCGGCGGCGACAGCTTCATCGCGCGTCACGATAAAGACCGGCTGCTTGGTTTCGGTCTGCGCGTGTTGGAGCCGTTCCCGTTGGAGCGCGGTGAGGACGGCCTCGGGATTTTGCAGCGTGCCCGTGGCGGCGACGATGTGATCGGCGGGCACGGTCAGGCGCACGGT
>JAUXOH010000448.1 GCA_030682505.1 Candidatus Didemnitutus sp.
GACGCCAGCGGCCATCGGGATTAGCGAGAACCACGCGCGCGGCGACGGTCTGGGCCTCCATATGGCCGATCGGAGAAATCCAAGTGATTTTGCCCGTCGCGGCTTCGCCACCATCGTCGGCGTGAATGACGACGCTCTGACCGGCTTTCACGCGGGATTGGTCGCGCTTGGGGACGTTGAGTTCGACCCACACCTCAGCGAGGTCGGCGATGGTGTAGAGCGCAGCGCCATCAGCGACAGTTTCTCCGGCGGTGGCGTCGCGCTCCACGACAACTCCGGCAATGGGGGCCTTCACCTCAATGGTAACAAGGGATTGGTTGGTCTCGACGAGGGCGACGACCTCACCGGCCTTCACCGAATCACCGAGAGCTTTGCGGGCCTCGCGCACGATGCCGCCGAAGCGCGGCACGGCGCGAGCGATCTTGTCGGCGTTGAGCTTGATTTGACCATAGACAGAGAGTGATTCCCCGAGTGTCGCTGGCCCGGCGGATGCGACCTGCAAACCCGCCACCTGCGCGGCTTCTTTGGCGATGACAGTCTGCATCTCGGGTGCGTCGAAGGCCCAGCGATGCTTACGGCCGGCGTGTTCAGCGATGATCTCGTAACTAAAGGAGTGCGGTTCCCCGACTTCCTTGTCGCCGCGCGAGAAGCCGCCCATTGGGGTGAAAGCGAATGTGTCCACCTTGTTGCCAGGGCGCGTGAGATTCACGACAAGCTTTACGTCGGAAGGAGCGACCGCCTTTCCGCCTTGGCTAAACCAAGCGCGAAACTCGGGCGGCACATCGTCCTCGAAAATTGCCAGCTCCAGCGTGAAAACGCCATCGGTGAGGATGCGTCCGTTATTTGGGCCTTTGGTAACTTCGGGCGGTTTCATGGCCGTGCCGTGTTCGCCTGCGGACGGTTGGGCATGGGCGGAACTGGGCCGGGTAATATAAAAAGCAGCCGCGCCACCGAGGACGAGGAGAGCAAGAGTGGTGAGAGGAAGTTTGAGTTTCATAAGTGGTTCAGATGAGATGAATGGTTAGGAGCGCGGGGCATCCGGCAGGATGGGTGCGCCCAGCAGGCGCTCGATTTCGATGACGTGAAGATGGAAGGCCGTGGCGTTTGCCACGACCTGAGCGCGCAGCTCGATCAGGGATTTTTGCGCGTCGAGCAGTTCAAGGAGGGAGAAGCGTCCTGCGCGGTAGCCTTGATCGGCTAGGACGAGCGTTTCCTCGGCAGATGGAATGACTTCCCGCTGGAGTTGCATGAGGGCGGTGCGCGCGTGCATCATTTCCTGATACACGGCGAAAAGCGTCGCGCGCATTTCCAGGCGCAGGGCTTCAGCGGAGACGTCGAGCTGGGCCCGGCGTTCGCGTGCCTCGCGAATGGCGCCTTGCTGTTGGTCACGCATGGGCAGCGGAATTGAGACGCCGGCGACAAAGCCAAAATCGTCGGTGTTCTCGACTCGCCGCAGGCCACCGCTCACGCGCAGGCCGGACCGACGAAGACTCTGGGCCAGCCTGACCTGGGCTTCACGCCAGCGCGCCTCGACGGCAAACCGGGAAAGCACAGGACTTTTTTCCAAGCGTGCGGCCAGCGCCGCGAATTCGCTCACGCTCGGCAACTTCAGCAAATCCGCGCTGATCGACCCGAACATGGGCTCGGCATAGCCTAGGGCGGCTGCGAGCGATTGGCGGCAGGCTGCCAGTTCATGCTCGGCGTGCTCCTCCTCAATTTGCAGGAGCGCGAGGGCCGTGCGGGCTTTGTTCAGCTCCATCGGCGAGACGACGGCGGCTTCGACTCGCACGCGCACGGTGGCCACGGTTTGCTCGCCGATTTCTCGGGCGCGGCGCGCCGCAGCGAGTCGCTCCGCGTCGGCGGCTGCTTCCGTAAAACGCCGCGCGACCTCGGCGAGCACCTCGATTCGTTTCGTTTCATAGTCAGCACCCACGAGTGCCCGCTCACTTTCGGCTGTCTCCACGCGGCGAGTGAGACTACCGCCAAGGTCAATGATCTGGCTTAGTTGCAGCGTTGTTTCGAGTCCCTTGACTCCGGATAACGCTCCGGTGCCGAGAAAATTCTCAACTCCGACCGCTAGTTCGGGATTGGGGCGGATGCCCGCTTGTAGGACGCGAGCTTCGGCGACGCGCGACTCGAAAGCGTAGGCTTGAAGAGAGGGATTCTTGAGCAGCGCAATAGCAAGAGCTTCGCTTAGAGTGAGCGGATCACCCGACGCGGTCGCGGCATGAGCGGCGCTCCCTGCGCAGGCAAGCAACACGGCCAACGCTCGGAGAGGACGCGGAAAATGAATAAATAGACGTTTGGACATAGTAAGATTGGGCAAGAGACGGAATCAGGACGGAGGAAGCCCGCGGGCAACGCGCGCAGGCGTGGCCAAGGGGACGAAAACTAGACCGGTCCGCGCAGGGACAGGTCAGGCGACAACCGAGGGAGCCCGCGAAACGGGCGCAGCCCGGCGAACAAAGTGCCAGTTTGACACCCAAGCTATCGGTCGCTCAAGCGCGACCATTGCAACCGATGTTAACGACGGCTCGCGGAGCGACGCAGTCGCGAAAAGCTGCAAACAAAGGAAACCAACGACTAACAACAAGACAGGAGCCGGCACTTTCAGCAGACCGCTCGACGGTTTCGTGACCGTCTTTTCAATGAGATGCCAGCCGTGATGGGCACCGTGCGGATTGGGGACTTCTGTGTCGTTTCCACTTGATTCGTGTTGATGAGAAACATCGGCCGAATGATCGGGTAGCAGGCCCGCCGACTCCAAGGCAGAGTGCTGCGTCGCGGGCAACCAGAGGGCCAGCATCAAGAGCGCTGTGACTTTGAAGATATGTTGCACGCGGATAGCTTAGTCGGTGGCCTTATAGATCTAAAAACGAGTAAAAGTCGATGAAAGATATTTTTATAGAAAATGCCAGGCACCGCGCGCGAAGAACACCAGGCCCAGGATGATGAGGAAAATCGACGACACGTAAGGCGCCCGGCCCGCCAGGCGGTTGATGAAGCCCGAACGCTTGGATGCCTCCCGGATTCCCCACGCGGCGACGACTCCGACTGTCACCAAAGTTAATGCGAGACCGAAGCTAAAGGCCGCGACCAATGAGAATCCGAGGGTGAATTCCTTCAGTTGAAGACAGATGAGGAGAATCGAAAGCGCCGCTGGGCACGGCATCAGGCCGCCGGTCAACCCAAACAGCACTATTTGCGGCGTAGTGACTTCGCGTCCGTCGAAACGCCGGCGGATTTGCTCGGCGTGCTGCCGGGCGTGTTCGTCATCTTCCTTGTCGCCATCATGGTGCTGATGCTCGGTGAAGGAGACTGTTACGGTATGCTCACCGGATGCGCCCTTGAGCACGGCTTCCACTTGAAACTCGTGAGGCTCCGGGATTGTTTCATTGGATTCCCAAAACTCGGGACGACGCACGAAGCCGAAGGTTTGCACGGTGCCATCAGGTCTAAGCGTGCGCAGAGCGGTCGGTTCGATTGCGGATGATCCAGCGGCAATGCGAAAGCGCGGCGGCACGCCGTCCTCGAAAACACTCAGTTCTAGTGCGCCGTCAGGACTAGAGAGGGACTTCACATCATCATGGTGATGGTGGTGATGACCGGATGAGCTTTTCCTGATGCGCCATAGGGTCCAGACGGCCATACCGATCACAATTATACCGGTGCCCATTTGGAAATAGGGTTCGGCTGTTTCGACATTCCAATGATTGCCGAAAGTCAGGGCGAGCGCGGCCAAAGCCCAAATAACCAACGAATGAGAAATCGCCGCCGCCAGTCCAAGGAGAGCCGCCTGCATGATGGTTCCGCGCACGGCGATGATGAACGCCGCCATCATCGTCTTGGAATGCCCCGGCTCCAAACCGTGCAACGCGCCCAGCAGCACCGCGACCGGAAAGTATAGCCAGGCGTGGGCGGTGCCTTGCTGAAGCAGTGCGTTGAAATCCATGTAAGGACTATGCCCCCTACCCCCTTACGTTTGGCAAGCCCTAATTTGCCATTTGAATTACCAGTTTTGCCGATGCAGACTCGACGCATGTCACACACACCAGACGACCCCGAGGCAGATCGCCGCGCTTTGCAGATTCGTCTGCGCAAGATTACGGGCCAACTCAAAGGCGTGGAGGCGATGATTCAGGGCGAATATGAATGCGCCGAAGTTCTGAACCAACTCGTCTCCGCTCGCCGGGCGATCAAATCCCTCGCCGAGAAAATTATCCATGAACACTTGGAGCACTGCCTTACCGCCCCGGCCTCGTCCGAGCAGGGCAAGCGCCAGTTACGCGAGGTGGCGCAGATGCTGAAGCGTTACGTAGAGTGAATTTTTCGTGCGCTGCTGGTTTTTAGAAAAATGAAAAACCCATGAAATTGCGGGAAAGCGGGATGCCCGCCGAGAACTACTGGGAAACCCTGCTTGATGCAGACGCTATTCTGGCGCGCTTTCGCTTGGATGCCGTCGCCGGTGCTGTAGCCGAGCTTGGCTGTGGTTATGGCACCTTCACGCTTCCCTTGGCGCGGCGGATCATTGGCTCGGTCCAGGCGTTCGACATCGACGGCGCGATGGTTGACCGGACGCGGGAACGGGCGTCGAGCGCGGGACTGAAGAATGTTGTCGCCGCTCAACGCGACGTGCTGACCCAGGGTTATGGATTGAACGATGGTTCGTGCGCAGCCGGGTTGCTTTTTAACATCCTCCACGGCGAATCTCCGGTCGAATTGTTGCGAGAGACAGCCAAGATCGTGCGTCCCGGCGGCACCATCGCGGTGATTCACTGGCGCACGGACATCCCTACGCCACGCGGTCCCAGCGCCGACATCAGACCCGGCCCCGATCAGATCATGGCGTGGGCGACCTTCGCCGGCGGAATGAGTCTCGCCGACGGCCCGTTCGAATTGCCTCCGTATCACTACGGACTCGCCTTCAGGAGGAATCATTCCGCATCGGCCATTTAGATGACTACCCTGGTCATTGCTTACTCGTTGACGCGCAAATCTTGCCGATAGGAAGAGCGCGGGACTGAACTCTTTTTTGAATCGGGCTTTCCTCCCCACTTCCGCCAACAGCGAATTGATCCAACTATTGAGTCTCGCGTATCAGACTGACGGGTAGGGCGCACCGGCCCGGTGCGCCGGGAATGTGATCTCATCCGCAGAGCGGAGCGGGCGACTCCGCCCTGCCTCCGGCAGCGCAAGCGTCAGTCTATTTCGCGGGCCTCAATAGGCAACCATGCTCGCTTCGCTCGATTTCTTCTAGCTCTGCCCCTTCCGGTAGCGCCCCATTATATGGGCGGTCAAGGTAGTGCCTGCGGCTCCACCCCGCGCGAACGCTTCGCTTCCCCCTCGTTGGTCCCGCTACGCCGGACACAGCCTCGGGGCTCCGGCTCGATTTCTGATGAAACTGATGAATCCAGCCCCTTCAATTTACCTGAAAGAGGCTACTGAGCGCACTTCTTTTGACCGGAGCTGGGGTTTCCTGATGAATTCGCCTCTCAGGGAATTCATCAGGTTCGATTATCGCTAGCCCGCCGGGCAGCCATTCGACGCGCGGTCCAATCACCGCTTGCTCATGGCCTGCGGCCGGCATATTCGAATCGCGTGAATGCTTTAATTGCCGAAGTGCGGCGAATGGCCCTGAGCAAGGACCAGCGGCCCGCGTCGAAGGGCACGTGCGTCGTCTATTTTCTCCGCCTGCGTTCTGGTTCACTCTATATTGGTGCATCGGTAGACCTTGAACAGCGACTGGATGATCACGCGTCCGGTCACGCGTGCCGAACCACGCAGCAGGATACACCCGTTTCGTTTCTGAGGTCTGAAATCTATCTGACATTTTCGGAAGCCCGCCGCCGGGAGGCCCAGCTCAAGCGCTGGTCACGGACCAAGAAGGAGGCGCTGATTCGCCGCGATCTCCACACCCTCAAGACGCTCAGTCGCTCCCGGGACTGAGTTTGGGTCCGGGGCCGCATTCATCAAGCTCACGCACCGCCACCATTCAGGGGATGGATCGCTGGTATCCCTCTTGCGCCTTCTGCGCCTCTTTGCGGCTAAACTCTGCCCTCTCGCCGGGCGTTCCAAGCCACGGAATCCTTGGCCGCAAAAAGTCGCAGAAGTCGCAAAAAAAGACCGGGAACCGGCTGCCGGGCTGCGGGCGTTTTTATTGGGACACAGAGGGCACGGAGGAAAGTAAAGATCCCTGGAGCAAGCTCCGGGGCAATCACTG
>JAUXOH010000449.1 GCA_030682505.1 Candidatus Didemnitutus sp.
TTCACAGGCCAAGGCACTGATCATGACCGGAAGGGTGCGGCATGGCTCCGAGCGCTTGGAGAAGCCGGGCAAGGATTATCCCGTCGATTTTGAACTGTCCGTGGACCAACTGCCCCGTTTCGTCGGGCGCGGCGGCGAAAAACTGACGGCGTATCTCGAGCGGTTTCCCGTCGATCTGCAGGGTGCCCACGTGCTCGATGTCGGTGCCTCGACCGGCGGCTTCACCGATTGTGCACTGCAAGCCGGAGCCGCCTCCGCCACCTGTGTCGACGTGGGCACGGGGCAATTGCACGACAAACTGCGCCGCGACCCGCGCGTCACCAGTCTGGAGAAAACCAACGCGCGGCACCTCACCCCGGGCTCGCTTCCCCGCGCCGCGTATGACGCGGTCGTCATGGACCTGTCATTCATCTCCCTCAAAGTCGTGCTCCCGACCGTCTGGCCGTTCTTGCGCGCCGGCGGCGTGCTCATCGCGCTGGTGAAGCCGCAGTTTGAAGCGGGCAAGGCCGAGGTCGATCGCGGCCAAGGCATCATCCGCGATGATGCCGTGCGGGCGCGCGTTCTCGCCGAGGTGCGGGCCTTTGCCCTGAGCGAGCTGCCCGAAGCCGAAATGCACGGGGTATGCGAGTGTCCCCTTCACGGCGCGGACGGCAACCGCGAGTATCTCCTCGGCTTGCGGCGGACCGGATAGTGCCGCAATCAACACACGATGCGCAGAGATTGGTATTTTCAACGCCGATTAACTCGCTAGCTTGCGGCTGACATGCCTCCCTTCCGCCGCCTCGCCTTCGTCGTCAATCCAGACAAGCCCGGCGCATCGGAATTGGCGGACGAATTGCTGGAGATCGCCGGTCGTGCCGGGGTGAAGCAGACCAAACTGAACAAGGGTCGCAAACTGCCGCGCGGCTATTTCAAAGGTTGCGACGCAGTGTGCGTGGTGGGAGGCGACGGCACCTTGCTCGGTGTCGTGCGGGCCGCGGCCCGTCAGGGCATTCCGGTCATTGGCGTGAATCGTGGCAGCCTCGGTTTTCTCACGACTTACTCGGCCGAAGAAGCGCCGGTGCAATTCGAGGCGCTCCTCGGCGGTGACTACCGCCTCGCGCAGCGGTCGATGCTGGATTGCAAGATTGGCCCGGGCCGCCGCGACGCCGCCCTGAACGACGTGTTGATCAAGAACGAGGTCAACTCCCGCCTCGTGCGGCTCGAAGTCTTTGCCGACGGCGAGCTTGTCACCGACTACTTTGGTGACGGCATCATCTTCTCCACGCCCACTGGCTCGACCGCCTACAACCTTGCCGCCGGGGGTCCCATCGTGCATCCCGCCGCGCAAGTCATCGCCATGACGCCGATTTGTCCGCACACGCTGAACAATCGCACGATCATTTTCCGCGACACGGTGAAGCTGCGGGTCGTCAACCGCACGGAAGATGCCCGCTTGCTCGTGGCCATCGACGGGCAACGCAATTCAGTCGTTACCGGCAACTCGATCGACATCGCTCTTTCCGCGAGCCGGCTCGCGCTGGTGCAACCGCGCCGTTATTCCCATTTCGCCGTGATGCGGAGCAAATTGAAGTGGAGCGGCGGGTTGGCGGACAAAAAATAATCCCGCTGCCCGTGGGTTGAGCGTTGGGCGGCTGGAGGGGAGCGCAGAGGACATCCGTCTGCACCCCATCGGAGCACAAAAAACCCCGGCGAGCAGCCGGGGTCGTTTCGAGTGAAAATGGCAGGGAGCGATTACTTCTTTCCCCCTGCTCCTGCCTTCTTGGCCTCGCGGGCGGCCTTCTTCGCCTCGGCGGCCGCGGCCTTGTCGGCCTTCTCCGTGGCGGATTCGTTCTTGTTGATCTTGCCATCCTGATTGGCGTCGTATTTGTCGAGCCGCTCCTGCTTGGCAGCAGCTTTCTGCGCCTCCTTGGCGGCCTTCATCGTCGCCATTTCGGCTTCGTCGAGGGTGCCATCCCGATTGGCGTCGTATTTCTTCAGATCGGCCTTGCTCGGGCCCTTCTCCTTCTTGCCTTCATCATCCTGAGCAACCGCAACCGAGAAACCAAAGGCCAGCGCGAGCAGGCCGGTGAGAACGTAACGGACCATGTGATGTTTCATGACCCGACGAAAATGGGTGCCGCGTCACGCGGACACGAACCGCCTATGCAACATTTTCGGAGTTGTTTCCGGGCTTGACGACCAACTGCGTGCGCCCCTTGCGCGTGAAGTAGGTCCGGGCGAACTTTCGCAGATCCGCCAACGTGACCGCGTCGATCCTCGCGTCGTAATTCCGCCAGTCATTCACCGGCAGACCGTAGACGCCACCGAGGGCGGCGAGCATCGCGCGAGCGGCATTGGTTTGCATCGCCATCCGTTTCCCCGCCTTCAAGCGGGTTTGGCACCGGACCAACTCCTCCGCGGTCACCTTCCCTTGCTGCACGCGGGAAATTTCCCGGGCGAATTCCTGCAACACCTCGCGGTGGCGCTCCGGACTCGTGCCCGCGTAGAAATAGAACATCGCCTGCTCCACGCCGATGACCCGGCTGGAACGAACAAAATAGGCCAGGCTTTTTTTCTCCCGCACCCGCTCGAACAAATTCGAGGACATGCCGCTGAACAATTCGTCCGCGACCTCGCTCACAAAATAGTCCGGGGCCCTGAGCCCCGGTCCCGGAAAGGCCTCAAACACGACGGCTTGCTGCCGCGGTTGGCATTCGACGGAGTCGCTCGCCGCCACCTTCAGCGCCGGCACGGGAAATTCGTTTCGTCCCCGGGGCAGTTGGGCGAGGAAGGCCTTCAGTTTCGGCACCAGTTTCCGGGCATCGAAATCGCCCGCCACCGCCAGCACGGCGTTGCCCGCCACCAGCAATTTCGCGCGCTGGGACTGGAGATCGGGCACGGTCATCGCCTGCAGGCCCGCTTCATTGCCGATGGTATCGACGGCAAAGGGATGGGCGCCGAAGAACTTTTCGCGCAGCAGGCGACGACCCACCGTCACGACGTCATCCTGCGCCTCGCGCAAACTCGCCAGGGCCGCCTCGCGCTCAATGGCCAGACGCGCGGGCTTGAAGGCGGGCCGCAGCACGGCGTCGCTGAGCAATTGCAGCGCGAGCGCCGCATCACCGGGCAGGACGTCCGCGTAAAGCCCGAGGCTGTTGGTGCCGGCAAAATCGCTGAACGTGCCCCCCACGCTTTCGATCGTGCGGGCAACTTCCTCCGCGCTCCGGCGGGTCGTGTCCTTGGTCAGCAGGTTCGCCAACAGGGCGCTCACGCCGCGGCGTCCCGGTGGCTCGAACACCGCGCCGCCGGCAAACGCGAGCCGCAGATGCAAATTGGGCAACTGGCGGTTTTGCTGCAGCAAGAGCCGTGCGCCATTGGGCAGTTTGATTTCCTCAAAATCGAGCGTCGCGCTTGGGCGCGGTCCGGCGGTCGCGACGAGGGGGGCGGACCGGGCGGGGTTCGATGACACGGCAGTGAGCCGCTCGGGCACCAGATAGGTCTTGAGCACCCGGCGCAGGTCTGCGGGCGTGAGGGCCGTCAATCGCTCAAAATAGCGGCGCGTGTAGTTGAGGTCTCCGACGATCACCTCTGCGGCGCCCAGCCGGCTGGCCTGGCCCGACATCGTCTTGCGCATGTTCACTTCAGCCGCGATTGCCTGGCGCACCGCTTTGGCGAGCGCCTGCGGACTGACGCCCTTCGCCGCGACCCGGGCGATTTCGCGCAGCACGGCGGATTCGGCCGCGGCGCGTTTGTCCGGGTCGGAAAGGAAGGAGACAAAGAATAGGCCGCTGGTGCCCGGGCTCCACGTCATGGCGTCGATTGTGTGCACGAGCTGCGCCTTTTCCCGAATGGACTGCCAGAGGATGGAACTGTCGCCGTGGCCCAACACCGTCGCGAGTAGATCGAGGGCGGGCATGTCGGGATGAGTCAGGCTGGGAATCTGCCAACCGAATCCGCTGCGCGACACCTGCACGTCCTCGAAAAGATGCTGGTCACGTCGGGCGAGCTGCGGCGTCTCTTCCGACACGAACACCGGCGCTAGGCGTCGGCGTGGAGTCCGGCCGAAATGCTCGGCAATCGCTGCCCGCGTCGCGGCGGGATCGAAGTCGCCGACAATGACCACGGCGAGATTGTTGGGCACGTAGCGTTCGCGGTAGTAGGCGGAAAGATCGGCGTGCGTGTTGGCCGCAAAGACATCGCGGTGGCCGATGATCGGCTGGCGATAGGGATGTCCGCGATAGGCGGTTTCGAACAGCGCCTGCGTGAGCCGTTGATCCGGATCATCGAGACACATGTCGATCTCGCGCAAGATGACCTCCTTCTCCTTGACGACTTCGGCCGCCGGCAGGGTTGAGCGCAGGGTGGCATCGGCGAGCAGGTCAATTGCGACGCCCGTGTGTTCCGAGGGAAGGTCGATGTAATAGACGGTGCGATCAAACGTCGTGTAGGCGTTGATGTTGCCGCCGTGGGCTTGGACGGTGGCGGAGATCTCGCGGCCGGCGCGGGTTTTCGTGCCCTTGAACAGCATGTGCTCGAGGAAATGCGAGAGCCCGGCCCCGAGGTGCGCGCCTTCGTGGATGCTGCCGGTCTTCACCCACACCTGCACGGAGGAGACCGGAGCAGCGGAGTCCCGTTTGAGGAGAACCGTGAGGCCGTTGGGCAACGTGTAGCGCTCAATGTCCTCCCGCCAAAGGTTCTCGAGCAGTTGCAGATCGCGGGTGCGGGACGAAGGGGACTGGGACATGAAAGATTTTGGGGGAGGTTTCAGCAATCAGGCAGGGATGCGAAGCGCAAACTGCCAGCGACTCGGCGGTGGCCTCAGTTGCCCGACGCGCCGAGGGATGCCCTGCGTTTGCGCTGGTGGGTGGGCGCAAAGGGTTTCACGAAGGCTTCGTCAAAACTGTAGAGTTCGGCGAAATCCTCGCGACAATCGGTCTCGTTCTTGCTGAAGACCTTGTAGTCGATGAGATTGAAGACGAGATCACCGAAATCGCTGCACCGCGTGACGCCCCACGAATGAAGCACGGTGATGGCCAGCGGACCGTATTGTTCGAGCGCGAATTCCCGGATGCCAGTCAGCAACTCCGGGCCGGAAACGTGTTGCGACTTGCCTGTGCGCGCGGGTCCGCGCTTTTTCAGGTCCTTTACCGTGAAGTCGAGTGCTTGGCGGAGAAAGGTATAGGCATGCCGGCGGAAGCGAGGGTCTTCCTTGCAGATGAGTTCGACGATTTCACTGAATTCGGTGTCTTGCATGCCGTAAAAAGAAAGAGCTAGCACACCGGTTCTTGGCGCGCAACTCTGCGCCCTGCGGAAATGCCTCCGGCGGGCCGGGCGGGCCGTTTTTCACCGTCGGACGGGCCAAACGACCCAAAAAAGAAAGGCCGCCTCGGGAGAGACGGCCTTTGCGCAAAAATGGAGCCAACAACTGGACTCGAACCAGCGACCCGCGCTTTACGAAAGCGCTGCTCTACCAACTGAGCTATGTTGGCGCAAAAGAACAGAGGCGGGATTTCGCGCCCCTGCCCGAGTGCTGGCAAGCTCGTTTTTGTCAGAGCGGCAAATACTCAGAGCGTTGCACCCGCGCGGGTAAGAACCTCGTCCCGGCGACGCCGGGCGACGTCGAGTGACTTGGTCTCCAGCGACGCCCGGATCCGCGCCTTGGTCAGCGGCGTGGGATGGATCGTGTAATGCACATACCACGTCCCGTTGTTGTTCCACAGGTGGTGGTTGGGATTCGACGTCCGCACGCGCAGCGAGGTGCGCGGAAACGCCGGGCCCTGCACGCGTGCGTCGATGACGAGGCGTTCCGTCTCGAGACGAACTGGGGCGGTTTCACAGTCTTCAGCGGCGGTGTCGCCGACTGGGATTGGGTGGATTGGAGCGATCATGGTAACAGGGGGAGTTGAGCAGGTCGTGTGCCGTTGGCGGGGATATGTCAGGATTGTGGGTGGGAAATGGCCTCGAGGGGTAAAAAACGAAAGGCCGCCCGGAAGGGCGGCCTTTTCGATTACTTGGGAGAGGGAACTCGTTCTCTTAGGTGTGCGAAAGCCGCCCGGAATTGGGTGCAAACAGAATCATCGCCACGTGTTTCGACGTGGTGACATTCAGTAGCCAATTTAGGTTGGACATCATTTTGCTCAGAGAGGGACGGGGAAACCCTACGCAGAACGACCCCGTCGTCAAACCCTCATCCGGCCTATGACAATGGCCTGATTCACCCCAGCCACCGGATGCAACCGAGGGAGACCACGCTCACCATCAACCACAAAGCGACCCCCATGGCAAAGGGTCGCCAGCCGACACTGCGCAGATTTTCCTTGGACAAGCTCGCCCCGATCAGGAAGAGCGTCGCCGCGAGACCGGCTTTGGCCACCCGCGCGAGCCAGGGGTAGACCTCCGCCCCGGCCGGCACGAACGAGGTGATCGCCGACGCGCCGACAAAAAGTACCACAAACCACGGGATCACTGCCTTGGCCCCGCGAATTATATCCATCCACGCGACAACGGCCACCAGCGGGAGGATCCAGAGCGCACGGGCGAGTTTTACCGGCACGGC
>JAUXOH010000450.1 GCA_030682505.1 Candidatus Didemnitutus sp.
TGAGCCCCACACCGGCGAGAAAATGAACTGCATGAAGGAATAGACCGAGCCGAGCAGTCCGGCAAACAGGGCGCCGGTGACCATCTCGGGCACATGGGTGGTGTGGGCGACCGACTGCAGTTGCGCAAACAGCGCGGAGAAGAGTCCGCCCTCCGGTTCATGCGCGATGTAATACCGCAACAATTCGGGACCGAGGGGAAAGAAAATCGAAAACCCGATCAGGTCGATGTAGAGCGTCAGGAAAATGACACCGAGCGAAAGTGGCTTCTGCGGGGAGACGGGCGTGGACACAGGAAGGGACACGTTGGGGGAAAGTGGCGACTGCGCAAAGTCTCTTTCACGACGATTTTGCGCTCCGGTCGCACCCACCCCCGGGGGCGCGGGTTCCCCCGTCATCGTCACGCAGCCTAGGAGGCCAGATGGGTGGCAATGAGGCTGAGCAGATGCTCCACTTCAAAGGGCTTCTGGACGAAAGCCACCGCGCCCTGTTTCAAGCAACGCTTGGTCGCGTCGTTCTCGCTGTATCCACTCATCAGGATCACCTTCAGGCGGCCGTCGATCTCGCGGATCTGTCGCAGAGTCTCTTCGCCGGAAAGAATTGGCATCGTGAGATCGAGCAGGACGAGGTCGATCTGGGTTCGATTTGCGCGCACGAGCTTGATTGCGGCCAGACCGTCGGGCGCTTCGAGAACCTTGAGCCCGGTCTTGCCCAAGACGATGCCGGTGATCTCCCGCACAAACGTTTCGTCATCAACCACCAACACCGTGCCCTTGAGTTCGGGCAAAAAATTTCCGACCGGCAGGACGGGCGCCATGGTCGAAAGGTTCGTCGTGGGGATCTCGGCTTCCGCCACCGGCAGGAGCAAACGAAAAATCGTGCCTTTCCCGATCCCGCTTTCCACAAAAAGTGCGCCTTGGTGAGAGCGCACGATGCCGAGCACCGCGGCCAGACCCAGGCCGCGCCCGGCAAACCGCGTGGTGAAAAACGGTTCGAATATTTGCGGGATCAGCTCGGGGGGCATGCCATTTCCGTTGTCGCGCACTTCCATGCCGACATAGAGGCCGCCGGGCAGACTCGGGTTTTGCACCGCCCGGCTCAGTTGCTCGGTCGATGCCTGCTCCGTGAACGTGGACAGTTGAATCTCTCCGGGCCGCTCGCCAATCGCCTCCGCGGCATTGAGCACCAGATTCATCACGATTTGTCTGAGTTGCGTGGCGTCGCCAAAGATCGCGGGCAACGTCGGCGCCAACGTGAGGTGCAGACGGGTGCTCTTGTTGACGGACACTTCCAGCAGGGAGGCGGTCTCCTTGACGAGATCGGAGAGGTTGAACCGGTGGGAAACAAAATTGCCCTTGCCGGCGTAGGCCAACATCTGGGCGCAAAGTTCGGCGGCGCGCCGGGCGGCCTCTTCAATCTGTTGCAGTTGCGGAGTCGCCGGGCTGTTTCGGGGCAGCTGATGCCGCGCGAGGGTGGCGTTGCCCAACACGGCCGTGAGAATGTTGTTGAAATCATGCGCAATCCCGCCGGCCAGCACGCCGAGGCTCTCCAGCTTTTGGGTTTGCAGCAGCTGCCGCTCGAAAGCGATGCGTTCCTTCTCGGCGTTCAGGCGATCGGTGATATCCGTCGCGATGCCGCACAGCCCGTAAGTAACGTGGTTGGAATCGCGCAGGAGAAACTTCTGCACGATGGACGTGGTGATCCCCCGGGGTGAATTGAAGCTCTCCTCAAACTCAATCGCCTCATTCCGGGTGATGACTTGTTGGTCATGCTCCACGAAAACGGACGCGAATTCCGGGGGGAACATCTCCTGATCCGAATGGCCAATGATTTCGACCCGGGGCCGGCCGCACACTTGCTCAAATCTGTCGTTACACTGGGTGTAGCGCCCCTGCAGATCCTTCACAAAGATGGCCGCGGAGCTGTTGGCGAGGATCGCTTCCAGCCGCTGCTCGCTGGCTTGGAGCGCCAATTCGGCTTCCCGCCGTCGGCGGATGTCTTCTTCGAGCTCGGACTTGGTCTGCTCCAGCTCCTCGGTGCGGGTGGCGACTTGCCGTTCAATCTCCTCGTTGCGCCGTAGAAGGGTGTGAAGCAGCAGGGCGATGACACCCGTTGAGACCAGCCCGATGAGAAAAACCAGCTTGGGTAGAATTGTCTGTTGTCGGGCTCGCCACACCGGGTTGATTTCAGCAAAAAACTCCCAACGGCGGCCGCCAAGTTCGATAATTTGCCGATACGTTAGGTTTGCTGGCATGCCCAAGCGTTCGGGAAACGGCGTGCTGTCGTTACCCGCTCGATTGACGTAGAGTAAAGCGCTATCAGGTGAGGGGGCATCGAGATCAGTGTAGTAAACGAGCAGCGCGGCGTCGGGGCGGTTGCGATGGGGCTGCGAGAGCATGGTCTCGATGCGAAACACAATCTGCACGAAGCCGCGAAAACCGTCCGAGTTGTCCGGACGGATTGTGCCAAAAAGCGGTGCGGCAAAAACGACTCCCTGCTCGGTGCCAGGCTCGGCAGCTTGGGCAAGGCGGAACTGATGGGTCACCACCATGCGCCGTTCGCGCCGGGCCGTGACCAGAATGCCGCCGATCGGAGAGCGGGAATTGGCGTAGCCGAGCGCCGCTTCATTTTTTTCGAGCGGCACGATCAGTCGAATGATCGTGTAGTCCTCGAACCGCGCTGAAGGTCTGAGTCCACCCGCCCCGTCGGGCTCGCGCACCGTAAAACCAGGATAGTCTTCACGGGCCGCCCGCTCAAACTCGTCCCGTTCGTGATCCTCCACGAAGGCGACCCACTGCAAGGCTTGAACGGCCGGGTGCCGGACCAGAATATCAGCGCAAACGCGTTCAAACTCCTGGCGGGTCAGTTGCGCTGAATTGATGAAGAGGCTGCGCAGGTTGAGCACCATCTCCTCGTAGAGACGGATACGCTCGCGACTCGCGTGGGCTTGGGACTCGGCCCGACGCTGGAAAGAGGCAGCAATGCGATCATCCTCGATCCGCTGCACGGAGCGCCACGAGACCAAAGCAATGATCAGGCCGATGACTACGACGGCTCCCAGCAACCATCGGTGGTAGTGGAAAAGAGAGGGCAATCCTCTCCTGGTTTTCGGCGATTGCACTGGAACAAGCATTGGGAGGGTGGAGGCGCGGGTCAGCAACCAATTAGACTGCGCGAGGCCGGGAATTTGCGCGATTGTGACGTGATGGATGGGTGAAATCACGAAATGTGGTGCCGCACCCGGCCGAACAATTCGTGCATCTCGAATGGCTTGGGAATGAAATCCGCGGCGCCCCCTGCAGGAGGCGATGAATGGCGTCATGGGAGCCATATTCGTCCATCAACACGATTTTCTGTTGGGCACCCTGGGCGCGCCGTCGGCGAAACGTCTCTTCACCGGAAAGGCCGGGCATCGTGAGATTAAGGAGGATTAGATCGATCCGGCCGGAATGTTCCCGGCAAATGCGCAGGGCCTCCAAGCCATCGGCAGCGGTGAGCACTTCAAATTCGGCACCCCGCAACGCGAGGGAGGAAACTTCGCGGACGAATGCGTCGTCCACGAGCAGAACGGTGGCTTCCAAGGCAGAGGCATGGGGACTGGCCTTTGCCGGAATCGAGGGCCTTTCAGGGAGGGCTGCCTGCGGTCCGGCTTGTGCGGCGGGCAAGAGGAGCCGGAAGAGGCTGCCCTGTCCGGGCTGCGAATTGGCATTGTCAGGAATCTCGCGTTGCCACACGTGAAATCCGGGTTGGCACTCCGCCGCCTCCCGCTCGAAGGCCGCCCTCTATTCATGCCCGATTTTTTTGGGCCGATCAACGCCGTGGACGGCGGGAATTCGCTCCAGCACGGGCGGACAAAGTCGACGAATTCCGCTCGGTCCACTTTTGGGGAACGTTCAAAGAGAACCCGGATGCCGTGGACCATTTCCGCCACGAGTTGCAAGCGCTCGCGTGAGAGCCGGAGTTGCACCGTGGCACGGTGACGGAAAACCCGTCGATCCGGTTTTCCTCCAAGGTGGCGGTATACCACCAAGCGCCCATGGTGAGCGCCGCGTTGATGAGAAACACCAGCAACACAATCCAGCGGCGATGAACGACGTAGCGGGATTGAGGAAGAGGAGACATCGCCAGCGGAAAATGGGCCGAAGAAGCGAGTGGTGAGGCCGTCAGCCACGGCAACGTGCGGCGCCTACGCTGGGTAGGGCAGCGGAAATTTGCCGGTGAGTTTGATGACCTTGGCCCTTACGCCGGCAATGACGGAAATTTCTTGAGCGGTTCCGATTGAGGTCAGCACGGTATCGATCAACTGGGCGACCTGCTCAAACTCGGCTTCCTTGAAACCGCGCGTCGTCATGGCCGGTGAACCGAGCCGAATGCCCGAGGCCTGAAAGGGCGAGCGGGTCTCGAAGGGCACGGTGTTTTTGTTGCAGGTGAGGTTGGCCCGATCGAGCGTCTCTTGGGCGACTTTGCCGGTGAGATCCGGGAGCTTGGCGCGGAGATCGACGAGCATCAGATGATTGTCGGTGCCGTCGGAAACGATCTTGTAGCCGAGCGCAGTCATCGCGGCGGCCAGCGTCTGGGAGTTCTTCACCACTTGGCCGGAATAGGCCTTGAATTCCGGTTTGAGGGCCTCACCGAAGCACACGGCCTTGGCCGCGATGACGTGCATCAACGGACCGCCTTGGGTGCCGGGGAACACGGCGGAGTCGATCGCCTTGGCATGCGCGGCGCGACAAAGGATCAGTCCGCCGCGCGGTCCGCGCAGGGTCTTGTGGGTGGTCGTCGTGACGAAATCGGCATGCGGCAAGGGAGATGGATGATGTCCCGAGGCGACCAGGCCAGCAATATGCGCGATATCCGCGAACAAATAGGCACCGACACTGCGCGCGATCTCGCCCATTTTCGCGAAGTCGATGGTTCGCGAATACGCGGATGCACCGACCGTGATCATCTTGGGCTTTTCGCGATGGGCGACCGCGGCGAGTTCCTCGTAGTCGATCCGGCCGTTGTCCTCGCGCACGCCGTATTGGCAAAAGTTGTAGAGTTTGCCCGAGAAATTGGCGGGGTTGCCGTGGGTCAGGTGGCCGCCGTGGCTGAGGTTCATCCCGAGAAGTTTGTCGCCCGGCTGAAGCACGGCAGCGTAAACTGCGGTGTTGGCCTGGGCGCCGGAGTGCGGCTGGACGTTGGCGTGCTCGGCGCCGAAGAGTTGCTTGGCCCGCTCGATCGCGAGGGTCTCGACCTGATCGACATACTCGCAGCCGCCATACCAACGCTTGGCCGGGTATCCCTCGGCATATTTGTTCGTCAGCGCGCTCCCCTGCGCTTCCATCACGGCCGGATAGGTGAAGTTTTCCGAGGCGATGAGTTCGATGTGCTGTTGCTGGCGGAGCAGTTCGCCTTTGATGGCCGCGTGCACGGAGGGATCCAGTTGGGCGAGGGGAGCAGAATTCAATGACATAGAGATTCGGATTAGAGGGATACTCGAAGAGGGGATGCGGGACTCACGAAGGACGAGGAGCGAATCGTTTGCGCAAAAAGGCGAGCAGGCTCGGGATGGCCTCCACCATCTCGTCTCGACTGGCTTCGTAGAGTTTGAGCGGACCGCCAAAGGGATCTGCGATCTCGCGGGTGGCGGTTCCCGGAAGAAAATCGCGCAGCAGATGGAGTTCTGGCGGCACGGGAACGGCTTGGAGCCGGATGATGGTGCGATGCGATTCCGTCATGCAAAAAACGGCCGATGCCTCATCGAGCATTTCCTGCGTCAGCGGGCGGGCGCGGTGCTTGGAGATATCAATGCCGACCTTCTTCATCGCGGCGACAGAATTGGCCGAAACCACGTCACCTGAACGGGCGGTCACACCGGCCGAGGCGACCGGCAGGTTTTTCAGCGGTTCCTCAAGCCCGGCGAGCGCATGAGCGAGCAAACCCTCCGCCATCGGGCTGCGGCAGATATTTGCCGTGCAGACGATGATGATTGGGCCGGGAATGGGCATCGCAAAAGGGGAATGCACTCAGTCAATCGCTGCAAGCCAAAGGGCCGACATCATGCCCTGCGGGGACGCAGGGCGACCAGCGTCCGGTGCAAATGAACGGCCCGTTGCAAGACGCGATCAATCAACAGCTGCGGCTTATCGGGATCGGTTTTAGCCGTCAAATCGGGCACCGGCGGGGGCGACGGATGGGCATGTCCATTTTGAAAATCCTTCACCAAGGACGCCTCGTCGAAACGCTCCTTGACCAGCTTGCCCGAGATCAGGGTTTCCAAGGCCAGACCGTCCAGCGCGGCGGCATAGGCGCGTCGGTCGGTGTCGGTCGCCTGGGCGATGACCACTGTTGGCGTCGGTGCCGATCCGGCAACTCCCAGCGTGACGGTGCCGGCGGGCAGGCGGGACAAAACGCGGGCGAGGGCGGGGGGAGTCTCGGGACTGATGAGAATAAAGAGAGGGAGTGAGCCCGTGCGTTGCCCGAGGGCACGGCTGATCAAGGGTGCGTCCTCGTCCGTCGCGACAACATAGCGCAGGTCGAGC
>JAUXOH010000453.1 GCA_030682505.1 Candidatus Didemnitutus sp.
CACGCCACCACCTGCACCACGTCCCACAATGCGCCGTTGGCGCAGAGCCAGGCGACGAGCAGGCAGGTGAAGGAGACTTTCTTCCGCACGGGAAGACAAATGGGCGAACCGAGCGGTTACCAGCAAGGGGGAAGCCGCGAATGATTGACGCGGATCAAGCCCCGCAAAAATTTTGCGGTCGCGATCGGCTAGTCACTCCGGCGCGCGCGCTGGAACGCCCCGGTGAAGGCCGCCGCCGGTCCCCACCAGCCGCGTTGGCGCAACTGGTGGGCGAGCGCCGCCGGCTTGAAGAGTGAGAGCACCGCGATGAGCACGAAGCCCACCGCCACGAAGCGCAGGCTCAACCACGCGATGCTTTCCCAGTTCCGACCGCTCGCGACCAGCACGCTCGCGACCACCGTGAACGGCAGCCAGAACTGCCAGCGGGCCAGTTCGCGCAGCACCCGGATGCGCGGCGGGGACGGCGGCGGCAGCTTCAGCGGCGCGACCGAAGCCAGCTCGCGATCAATGACGCGTTGCAAGGCTTGCGGCGGGGCGCGCAAGCGCCACGCGACGAGCGCCGCGAGCGCGGCGGCCACGGCATGCAGCGCAGCCCACGCGAGGAGCACTGTGGTCATGCTGGGCGCGACGATCTGCCACGTTTCCGCCAGCCACGTGACCAGTTTTTTGTAGGCATTCAGCAATTCTTCGCCGAGCAGGAGGTATTGCAGCAGGAAGCCCTGCAACGCGGCCCACGCGCCGACGAAGAGACCACCGACAAGAACGCCGAGCGGATTGCGTCCCAACAATTGCACGCTGGAACTGAACAGCGTCCCTTGCATGCAGATCGCGACCATCGGACGCAGGCGGCTGCCTCCGGGTGAGAATGCTTTCAGGCCCGCCGAGATGAAAGGCACCCAGATCACCCGGCCGGGCCGACCCAAGCCGGCGGAGGCAAACGTCATCATGGCCGCTTGCAGGCTGCAGAGGGCGAGTCCGCGCAGGGGAATCTTGGCGGTATGCAACAGGGAGCCGACACTCATTTCCACGCCGCCCGCCGCGCCACCCCAGAGGCCGAGGCGCGTCCATTCTCCAAAGTCTTCACAGGCGCGGCGCAGTTGCATCGCGGCATCGGGTGCCGCAGCGGAAATGCAGAGGTCAAACTTGCGTTGCAATTGCTGTTCGATTTGCGCGACGAGTTCCGCGCGCACACTGAGCACCACGATCTGCGGGGCGGAGGCGGCCAGGGTGTGCCAGAGCGGCATCAAGCCGTCGCCCGCGGCCTCCAGTCGCCCGAATTCGTCGAGCAGCAGCAGTGGTGCCGGCGGCTGGGTGCACAGGCCGTCCGCCCACGCGCGCAGGCGGCCGTGGGTCTGCGCGTCAAAGGTATAGGGCGTCTCGCCGTCGTTCTTCTCGCCGGGCACGCGCTGGGCCCAGGGCAGGTCCTGAGCCTCGCCGAGAATATGCAGGCGATAGGAGTCGGCGCCCTCGTGTTCCGCTGCGCGCGGTCCGGCCACCGCCAAAATGCCCTCGACGCGCTTGCTGGCCGTGCGGAATTCAGCGGCCAGTTCGGCGAGCAAGCGCGTGCGGCCTTGGCCGGGCGTGCCCGTCAGGGCGATCAGCAGCGCGGGGCCAGCGGGGGGATGATCCGGATTTCCCATCGTTAGAGGAACAAGCGATAGGCGAACCCGAGCGCACCGCAAGCCACCACAATGCGGATGACATCCCACCTGAGTTTCTGGAGGGCGAAGAACGCGGCGATGGTCAGTCCGAGACTGAACCAATCCACGCTGCCTCCCCCGGGCAGGAGCACGTTGAGACCGAACCACACGGCGAGGTTCAACACGATGCCGACCACGGCGGCCGTGATGGCGGAAAGCGCGCGGCTCAGGAGTTCGTTGGCGCGGATGGCTTCGACGTAGGGTGCACCAACGAAGATGAACAAGAACCCCGGCACAAAGGTGCACCACGTGGTCATCAGAGAGCCGAGCGTCGCGGCCGCGAGCGGGGAAAAAGGGGCCGGGTGCGACCAGGCGCCGAGGAAGCCGACATGCTGCAAGACGAGCACCAGCGGCCCGGGCGTGGTTTCCGCGAGCCCGAGTCCGTCGATCATTTGCGTCGCCGTGAGCCAGCCGTGCGTTTCCACCGCCTGTTGCGCCACATAGGGCAACACCGCGTAAGCCCCGCCGAACGTGACCAGCGAGGCCTTGGAGAAAAACAAACCCTCTTGAAACAGCACGTGACCCGAGCCGAAGACCAACCCCGTTGCTACCAGGGGCGCCGCCCAGATGACCGACCACAGGATCGCCGTGCGCACGGCGCGGCCGGTGTCGGGCGCGGCGAGCTTGCCGATCGAGTCATCCGAGATCACATGGACGCCGGTCGCCCCATGACTTTCCTTCAGCCGGAATTGCTCGGGGAAGAAGCAGCCGCCGAGGAGACCGACGAGGCCGGCCCCCAGCACGATCAGGGGAAACGGCAGCTTGAGCCAGAAGATGCCCGCGAAGGCCGCCGCCGCGATCACCCAGAGCGCGCGGCGGTTGAGGATCTTCTGGCTGATGCGCAGAACGGCAAAGGCCACGATCGCCAGCACCGCCGGTTTCAGACCGTAGAAGATCGCGGCGACGGCCGGCACCGTGCCGTGGCTGACATAGAGCCAGGAAATGCCCCACAACAAGAACGCTCCGGGCAGCACAAACAGCATTCCGGCCGCGATCCCGCCGCGCACGCCGTGCAACAACCAGCCGACGTAGATGGACAGCTGCTGGGCCTCGGGCCCCGGCAGCAGCATGCAGTAGTTGAGTGCGTGCACAAAACGGGCGTCGCTGACCCAACGGCGTTTTTCCACGATCTCGCCATGCATCAGCGCGATCTGTCCCGTCGGTCCGCCAAAACTCAAGAGGCCGATCTTCATCCACACCCCCAAGGCCTCGCGAAAGGACGGACGGACGGGCGGGTGGGCGGGCAGACTCACCCCGACAGCGAATCCACGGCGGACCGCGAGCCAAGTGAATTGTGGCCGGAGAGCGGGACGGGGTGCGATTGAATCCATGCCTGCTCAGGGCGGCGAACTGGCGGCTGAACGGTAGGTGGCGCGCTCGCCGCGCCACGTGGCGAGGCAAGCGCGCCACCTACTGGAGGAAAATGGACCACGCGATGCGTTAAGGATGACGCACCCTGCCTTTTCCGCTAGCGCGGATCTGATCACACCCAGCGGGACGGGGCAGGAAAGCAAAGGGTTGGCAACCGACGCCGGGACCGCACGCTGGCGTCGTGCTGCTCGCGATCCACAAACCCTACGGCGTGCTTTCGCAGTTCACGCCCGAACCCGGTTCCCCTTGGCGGACGCTGTCGGAGTTTGGTTTGCCGAAGAACGCCTATGCGCTCGGCCGGCTGGATGCGGATTCGGAGGGATTGCTGCTGTTGAGCGACGAGCCGGGGCTGAATTCGCGTTTGCTCGATCCGGCCAACGCGCACGGTCGCGAGTATTGGGTGCAGGTCGAGCGCATCCCGACCGACGCGGCGCTGGCGCAGCTCGCTGGCGGCGTGACGATCGGGGATTATCAAACCCAGCCGTGTCAGGTTCGCCGCCTCGAGCCCGCGCCCGAGCTGCCGCCCCGCGATCCGCCGATCCGGGTGCGGCAAACCGTGCCCGATTGCTGGATTGCGCTGGAACTTACCGAGGGAAAAAACCGGCAAGTGCGGCGCATGACAGCCGCGGTCGGGCATCCGACCTTGCGTTTGGTCCGGGTCCGCATCGGTGCCCTCACCCTCGAAGCCCTCGCGCTCGCTCCCGGTCAGTGGCGCGAGCTCTCCCGCACCGAACGCGAAATGCCCTTTGTAATCCAATAGATTACAATTCACCCGGACCTCGCCCCGGGCGTGAGGACAGGGTGTAATCTATTGGATTACAAAACTCCGGGGCGCGGTGCGGGCGTGAAGCAGTGCGGGCGCGAGGGCGAGTTTCAGCACGGGTGCGGCGCAGAGTTCGTAACGTAATACGTTACAAGTTGCTCAGGCGGTCTTGAAGACGAAGAGCTGGCCGCTGGCGGTGCCGACGGCGAGCAGGGTGTCGTCGGTACGCCAGGAAAACTTGGTGGCTGCGGACGGCATCTTTACTTCGGCGACCAGGGGATTTTTGCGGGTCGGCGACCAGAGCGTGAACTCGCCGTTGGCAGAACCGGTGGCGAGCAGGCCGTGCTGGTGTTGGAAGGCGAGGGTGGTGACCGGTGCGTTGTGCGGCAGGGCGAGTGGTTCGCGCCCCTCGGGGCCGGCGCCGCTGCAATCCCAGACGCAGGCATCGCGGCCGCCGCCGGTCGCGAGCCACTTCGAATCCTGGCTGAAGGAAAGTTCCTTCAGCTTCGTCTCGTAACCGCTCATGTGTAGTTCGAGATCCTCGGCGGGCACCCACAGGTGCACGGCGTTGTCCTGGCAACCGGCCACGAGCCAGCGTCCGTCGGGTGACCACACAAGCGCGTGGATCGTGTTGCCGTAGGCGAACTCCTTGTGCGCTTGGAAGGTGCCGGCATCCCACACGCAGACCCCGCCGAAGTAGGCGACGGCGACCGCGGCCGAAGCCGAGCCGAGAGTGGCGCCCGGCGACGCGGCGAGGGCGGAAATGGTTTTCGGCGCGTCGGCGAAGGTGTGTTCGGCGGTGCCATCGGCGTGCAGGGCCACGAGTTTCTTGCCGGCCGCGGCGAAGAGCAGGGCGGAGTGGGGGACATTGGCGCGGGCTGAGGTGGTCCACGCCAGATGCTCGACCCACGCCGGGCCGAGGTTGGTTTCAGCGAGTTCCTCGCCCGTCGCGGCGCTCCAGAATTTCACGCAGCCATCTTGTCCGCCGGAGGCCAGCTCGGGGGCGGTGGGGCACCACGCGAGGCAGTTGGTGCCGTCGGTGTGTCCGGTCAGCCGGTGCTTTACCGCGCCGGTGGCGGCGTCGTAGAGCGTGATGCCACCCGCGGCCGAAGCGGCGGCGAGCAACGTGCCATCCGG
>JAUXOH010000457.1 GCA_030682505.1 Candidatus Didemnitutus sp.
GGGGGGGGGGGGGGGCGGGGCACGGCATTATGCCACCTTGCCAATCTATCCGGAACGGGGAGGTCAGACGCGATTATGGTGAAGCGATGATCTTCCAGGCCATGGGCGGATCCCCCACCTGGCGGGATGGGCCAGCCCGACTGGGCAATGACGAGCTAGGATAACTGTGTGTCCGGATTCGCGGTCGCCGCTCGTCGAAGGACGCCGTCTGCCTCCTTCAAAATCCCGGCCTTCAGCAGTCGCTTGATCTGAGCATCTATGAGCGCCCGAATTTGTTGACTCGTCGCTTTGAAACCAAACAGCCGCGCAACCGCTGAGGCCAGTTCATCCTTCTGCGCACCAAGATGGCGTTCTATGACAACCAAAATAGCCACCCGGACTTCTTGAGGGGCAATATACTCGGGTTTGCGTAGCGACGGTGGATGACTCTCGTCCCTTTTTCGCGGAATCGCAGGCTTGCCGCTGTTAACGATGAACCCCTCTTCGATCTTGAAAGGGGTCCGACCAATCGTCAGGCGCATCGCCTTTGCGACCAAGTCGTGAATCCGATTTCCCGCCCGTTCGTATCCCCAGCCACTGCGGATACGAAGAACGAGCTCATCAAGGTGAATCGGGGCTTCAACCTCCAAAACTCGGGTCACATATGGTGTTCCATCTTTGCGCAGACACCGCGCAGGCTCATGAAATCCCATCTCTCCTGCGAGATCGCCGCGGAGGGCGAATGGCAGTTTGTGATCAGAATTCGACATCGTCTACGTGTTTTTGATTTCTCTCCAAGAGATAGGTGAAGGCGAAGTCGGTGAGCACCAAGTAGGCCGTCGACGTCCTCTCTCGGTAGAGCAACGAGTGAGAGGAGAGGATTCGTTTGGGCGCCGGCTCACCTATCGCCGTAGGAAGAATTACCGGGTAAGTGGAGAACGGTTGTTTCAACATCAGATACATCCGCTCGAGCACGTACGCGAACAGACCATTTCGTGGAATCGAGATCTGGTGAGTGCCGTCTGCCAAGAACGCTAACGGTTGCGTCTCTCCAACCGGTATTCCACCAAAGATCACATACCAGTCCTGCCTCACGACAGTTCTGATGGGCCGGCGAAACTCGATTTTCACCGCCGGCGCCATGTCTCGAGCTATTAGAGCTCCATGCTCCTCGTCGGTCTTTGCGACCATCTCGCCAGAGGCGAGTTCGTACCAGCAAATCTCCTCAAGAAGATCCGGCCTTAGCTTGAAACTGTTTGCTCCCATTCCCAGAGATAGAACCCAGGCCGAAACCCCGCATGGCTTGGCCCGCCGCAAATATTGATGAAACACTCGTCACCGGGATGGTTTCCGAATTCCGACCAGCGCCGGCGAATCTCCAGCCCCACCCGGGACAAGACTTGGGCGATAAACCATGCAACCAAGACCTGCATTTCGCCGGCGGACTCCTCCGGAAAAAAGGCGGGCGGTTAGGGTGGGACGGGTTTGGTCCGGTGCACCTCGGCGGGAGGTACGGCGGCCTGGCCGCCGGCCCGAGCAATCGAGAAGAAAAAAAAGCTGCGCTGCAGTTGAGATTGCTGACAAACACAATATGTGGCCCGGTTTGACCAGCTTCTACGTCAACCCAATAGTGGCTTATCATCTCAAACAACAAGTGAAAATCCAAAATCTTCTGCACTTTCTGCGATTGTATGACTACGAAAACAGGGTGTCTTTAAACACTTTGTCGGCGCAGCGAAGGGCGCCTCAAGATTCCTGCGCAGCACGGCTTTTGTTGCACGGCACCTAAATTTAGGTAGAAATTGGTCTCAGCAAAACTGTGTCGACGGGCTGTTATGCGGCTGGGAAATTGGTGTTCGCATCCAGACACCCTCCATAACTAAACCATAAACTAAATGAATAGAAATACTATCGTACTTGCCGGTGTGATCGCGCTGGCGATCGTCATCGGCGGCTTCCTCGCAATTAAGGAAAACCCACGTTTGACGGCGGAGGTCGGCACGGCCGCCAGTGCACCCGCTATCACCACGGAAGCGGATAACGTCCCCTTTAATAGAGAGGTACTAACCCGTCATAAGGTAAACAGGGCGTTTCTGGTCAATTCAAGTGGCCCAGATTCGGCAATCTCGCAGATTCTACGAAAGCATCCTGAGTTTACGCTGAATGAGGTGAGCGCGGCAGATCTCCAAGACCTCTATTCCGCGTATTACCGGTATTTTATTGATGAAGAGGCAACGCACGCAAAGGCAGTGCCGCTCGCCGAAGGCGTCACAAAAATTTCCATTGAAGCCTTCCCAGCGGAAGGAGAGGCGATTCGGAACTCATTGACCAATGATCTCGCGACATACTTCAACGGAGCTGAGCCCGGGAATTTGGCGCAGTTGATCGTCGAGTCGTTTGCATCCAATACGTCCAATTTCGGCACAGCAGAAGTAGAATTAGTCGTGAGTGTCAGGAATTCGGATGGAGTGCCGTATTCGCTCGCAAAAACAATGCGACTTCCACCCCCGAGTGGAACGGGGGAAAAGATCATCGTGAACACCACGTACGTCGTGACCACTGATGATCTAAGTCAATCACGTTTAGCCGCGTTGCGCGCATTCTTCCCACAAAAATAAAACGAGGACGCCTAAATGAAACAGATATTTATCTTCTTCCTTTTCTTTTTTGGGGGATTGCTGAATGCCTTCGCGCAAACAGACATTCTTGGTTTTGATGAAACTATCGCCGGCAATTTACAGCAGAGCTTTCCCGCGAGCACAATGCTTAGTCAGGCGATTTCTCAGCTTCCTGTGGCGATTGGTAACGGCGGGAACGCTACGGTATCGTATATTGACGAGAACGGAGTCTATCAGTCCCCGGCGAACGGAGGTGCGGCCAACGGATCCGTCACGGCTAGTGCTAACATCAACCTCGGGAACGGTGTTTCCACTACTATCACGTGGACCGCGACAATTACATGGATCACTGTGGCGGGACCTGATGGAATGGCTCATATAAGATTATCCGTAACTTGGGGAAGTTCTTCAGAGTCGTATAGCAGGCAAATCGATATTAAGACGGCATTTCCCAACGCAGCTGTAACGGGAACCGTCCCGACGGTTTACACCGGTGCCGGTTCCCCGAGAGCACCCACCGTGAACGGGGGGGGCACTGGGAAACGCACTACACGTACGGATATATCTGGTATTACACGTCAGCTGGTCATCTGGGGGCGTATTGGGGCCTAATTGGAGTGTCGGTTTGGGTTCCAGCCCAACCCGGACCAGGAGATCAAAACTCCACCTAGCATGGTTGGAAAATGAGGATCGGGGCGCCACAGCTGAAGTGGCGCTCTTTTTTTGCACGCTCAAGTTTACACACAGCGCTCGTTTATTACGGCTATCTTGTTTATCTGCATTATTTAACGAATCTTTTTTACTAGAATTCCGCAATATTACCATTCTAAAACAACTTGTTTTGGCTGTAGAACCAATTGCGAACAACGGCGCGCAACGGCGAACACCCACACAAGAATCCCCACAAGAAAGGCCTTTTTTTGCGCCTCCTCATAGGGGAACAGGTCAGGCTCATAACCTGAAGGTCGTTGGTTCAAATCCAACCCCTGCACCCATGAAGCCCGTGCGCCTAACCGCCACGGGCTTCGCCATTTACGGGAAGCTCGCTTCGTGCAGAACCTCTCCGCCGACGATCGTGTAAAGGCACTGAGTCTGGAGGATTTCGGCCTCGGAAATCGTCATGATATCGGCGGAAAGCACGGTAAAATCGCCCCATTTGCCGACTTCAATGCTGCCGCGCTCTTTTTCTTCGAAAGCGGCAAAGGCCGCGTCGAGCGTCATCGCGCGCAGGGCCTGGTCGCGGGTCATGCGCTGGTCGAGATGCCAGTCTTCGTTGGCGAACCCCTCGAGCGAGCGGCGCGCCACGGCCGCGTAGAATTCGATCATCGGCTCGCCGCGTTCCACGGGAGCGTCGGAACCCGCCGCGATGACGGCGCCGGATTCCAGCAACGAGCGCCAGGCATACGCGCCGGCGAGACGGGCCTTGCCCAATCGACTCGGCGCAAAAAACAGATCCCCGATCGCATGCGAAGGCTGCATCGACGCGATCACGCCCATCGCGGCAAAGCGCGGCAGGTCGGTCGGATGAATGATTTGGGCATGCTCGATTCGCCACCGCGGTTCGGCGACGGCGCGTTCGTGCACCGGCACGGCCGCGAATGCCCGGGCGTAAGCGTCCAGCACGACCCGGTTGCCCCGATCACCGATGGCATGGGTCTGCACTTGGATGCCACTCCTCAACGCGGCGATCAGGAACGGCACGAATTTTTCCTCGTCCTGCATCAACAGACCCAGCGAGTCGTAGTCGGCGTAGGGCTCGAGCAACGC
>JAUXOH010000460.1 GCA_030682505.1 Candidatus Didemnitutus sp.
GTCCTGAAACGAGGACGAGCACGACGGGCTTGCCGCTGGCGGCGACGGCCTGCACGAGTTCCTCCTGACGACCCGCGAGGCGCAGGGAGGATCGGGAGGCGTTCTCACCGCTCATCCAGCCTTCTTCGCCGACGCAAAGAATCACGAGGTCCGATTCGCTCGCTGCGGCGACTGCGGGCGCGAGGTCGTCGGTCGGGGAAACTTGGATTGAACAACCGGCTTCGATGCGCAGCGTGATGCCGGCGGGCAGGCGTTCCTTGATCGCGTCGGCGATGGACTGGGTCTCGGTTGGCTGGCCCTGCTGGGCCCAGCAGCCCAGCAGCGCGGCGTTGTGGATGGCGAGCGGGCCGAGGAGGGCGATGCGCCGGACGGAGGATGCGAGCGGGAGAACCCCGTTGTTTTTCAGGAGAACGATCGAGCGCGCGGCGAACTCCTCCGCGAGCGCGAGCTGTGTCGCGTTGGGCGTAGCGGCGGAAAGGGCGTTCGGCTCGGTGTAGGGATGCTCGAAAAGGCCGAGTGCGAACTTGAGACGAAGCATGCGTCGGACAGCCTCGTCGATCACGGCCGGTGGCACGCGGCCGTCGGCTACGAGTGCGGCGAGGTGTTCCCGGTAGAGGCCGTCGGCCATGTTGATATCCACCCCGGCATTCAGGGCTTTCTCCGCCGCTTCGGCTCCGTCGGCGGCGAATCCCTGGTTGATCAGCTGAGCGACGGCAGCCCAGTCAGAGACGACGGGACCGGTCAGACCCCAGCGGTGGCGGAGGATTTCGGTGAGCGTGTGGGTGTGGGCGCTCGTAGGCGTGCCATTGAGATCGTTGAAGGCGCTCATCACGGAACGCGCGCCCGCGCTCACGCCGGCCTCGAACGGTGGCAGATGCATTTCCCAGAGAGTCTGCGGCGAAACCTCGGAGTAGACGTAATCGCGGCCTCCCTCGGACGCGCCGTAGCCGACGTAGTGCTTGAGGCAGGCGGCGATGGAGCCGGGCCCGCCGAAGTCTTCGCCTTGGAAGCCGCGCACGGCGGCGACGGCGTAAACGGCTGTCGCGTGGGGCGATTCGCCAAAGGTCTCAGCGATGCGACCCCAGCGGGCGTCCACGCAGTGGTCGATCATCGGGGCGTAGGTCCAGTCGATGCCGTGAGCCTTGGCCTCCTCGGCGGCCATGGCGCAGCCGCGCCGGACAAGCCCGGGGTTCCACGAGCAGGCTTGGGCAAGAGGGATCGGGGTGATGGTCCGGTAACCGTGGATGACGTCGGAGGCGAAGACGGCGGGGATGCCAAGGCGAGACCCGCCGACGGCGCGTTGTTGGAAAGCGTTGCGGGTGGCCAGCACCGTTTCCCATGGGCCGCCGATGATGTAGGAACCGTAGGTAGGCCGAAACTCGTCGGCGCGCGCGGCGAGGTTGTGGGGATTGGTGTCGCCAACGCCACATTGGTGGAGTTGGTCGATTTTTTCCTCCAGCGTCATCCGGCCGAGCAGGTCGGCGACGCGTTCCTCGACAGGCCGGCCGGCGTGAAGGTAGTGAGGCAGTTCGGTGGACATGGAGGGCGATGGGGTGCGTCGCGAGCGCGGGCGGTCAGTAGGAAATCGAGATCGTCGCCGGCAACCTGTCGATTTTGATTTCACCGACATCGTTCAACACCCGCACTCCGTCGCCGGAGACGGCCTTCACCGGTCGCGACAGTGGCGACTTCACAAAAATGCCGCCGGGCGGAATCATGAGGGCTCCGCCGACCGTCACGACGACCTCGCTTCCGCCGCCGGCAGTGGCGGTGCTCTTGATGGTGTAGTTGATGTTTCCGTAGTAAGTCGGCAAGTCGCTCACTTCCACTCCGGCGGGATCCGTGACCCACGCGTCGGCCACGCCGGCGGCGAGCACGAGGGCCTCGTCCTGTTCGCGTTCGTAAACGAACATCGTGCGCACGGAGCGGATGAAATCCGAGCCGCACCACGTGTGCGGCATATCGCCGATCATGCGCGGCGTCGCCGGGTCGCGGAAGACGACCTCGGCCCAGTGGTTCCAGGCGGCGGGACGACGTTGGGCCATGAAGTAATCCAGCGCTGCATGTGCGCGCTCCTTTTGCCCGAGCAATACATAGGAGCCGATCACGCGGTTTTCGTAGGGGGTGAAATCGAGCCAGTCCATCCTGCCGTCGCGGCGGGCGACGAAGCGCTCCCAGTAGCGATCGAAAGTGCGGGTGAGCGCGCGCGCGGGGAGGCGATCGAGTTCGTTGGCCGGGTTGAGCGCGATGGTGGTCGAGGTCGCGTCGAAGTCACCCAGCTCGGCGCAACCGGGGATGTAGTCCACCCCTGTGTTCTGCATCGCGAGCGCGATCGAGGCATAGAGATCCTTCGCGCAGTCGTCGCGCTCGGCCGCGAACTCCGCCTGCGCCTGCGTTTCGCCGAGGAGGCCGGCGATGGTGACGGCGTCCTTGAGGCCGCGCAGGATGAAGAAGTTGTCCCAGTAGGAATGCATCGGCTTGGCGCTGTAGCCCTCGTGGCTGATCGACTCGGGCACGAGACCGTAGAACGCGCGCTGTTCCGGCGTGCCGGTGCGGTAGGGTTCGGCCTTGCGCTGGGCGCGCAGGCTCTGGATGAAGCGGACGGTTTTCTCAATCGTGTCCCATTTCGTGCGCAGCCACGCCGCGTCGTGGGTGAAATGGTAGACCTGCATGATCAGGTAGATCATCTGCCCGTGGCTATCGTGTTCGTCCGTGGGATCGCCGCCAAGGGCGTCCACGACACAGGGAATCTTGCCGCTGGGGAACTGGAATTGCGCATACCAGTCGGCGTAGTCCCGCACCTCGTCCTTGAGTCCGAGCTCGAGCAACGCAGTCGAAGTGAGCGAACCGTCGCGAATCCACGAGCGCTGATAGTTGCGCGAACCGGGCTGGATCCGCGGGCCGTCCTGGTTGATGAAGATGTAGGCGAGGTTGGATTTGATCGTGTCGATCACGGGTTGCGCGGCGGGCGGCAGTTTCACTTGGAAGCGGTCGAGCATCGACTCCCAGGTGCGGCGGGTTGCGGCATGCCCCTGGGCGACAAACTGCGCCGCCTCGGCGGTCGGCAGGTTTGGCCGGGGCCGGCCGCTCCAGCCGTGGAAAGGCACGGCGAGCCGGAATTCCTGCGCGGCGTGGCTCCCAAGATCGAAGTCGTAAACGAGGGCGGCGGAGGCGAAGCCGAGTGCGTCCTCGACCGCTTGGTCAGCGGGCAACTGGCCGCGTTGCAGATGTTCGGTGATCTCGCCGGCTTCGAAGGCCGTCGCGCCGAAGCCTGTGGGAGTGTCGAGCGGGACGATCGTGCGGTCGTTCACGCGCACGACACCGTCCTGGAGATGAATGCGATCGATACGCGACCAGCCGGCGGGACGGAAGAGGCTCTGCCAGGGCGGATTCACCTGAAACGGCCGGATGGCGAGGAAGAGTTTTCCTTTGATGGGCGCTCCGGTGCTCGCCACGCGGTAGGCCGTCAGCAACTGGCTGGCTGGCCCCGCCGAACCCGCCGCGAACGCCGTGGTCGTCAGCGTGAGGCCGTTGTGTTTCCATTCGACCGAGGGAATGGGAAGATAACCATTCTCGAGGGACTGCCGGAGGATCACGTCGTCCCAAGTCACGAGTTTCCCTTCTACAAACAGGAATGGCTCGATGGTGAAGCAGCCTTGGTCGACCTCGATGGCACCGGCTTCATTGACGAGCGCTTCGCTCACGTCGCCGGGGCTGCCCACGATGGTCCAGTAGCTCTGTTCGGGCACCAAATACTTGGGATACATGCCGCGCGGTTGGTCCCGGGCGACAGTTTCGAAGAAGGTGTTTTCGCTGGTGCCGGCCTCGGGGCCTTTGACCTCGAGTCGTGCCAGGGTGCAGCCACGCTCCGCACCGGCGGCCCGGACCACGAGTCTCAACCAGCGGCCCTGCTGTTCGGGGAGGAAGAGGTAGTCGCGACCGCCGTTGCCTCGCGTGACCGAGGCGGCGGTGCGCCATTTCTCGCCGTCGGAGGAGAGGACGACATCGTAGGCGGTGGCGTGGGCGCCGGGCGCCCAGTCGAGCACGAGCCCACCGAGTTCACGCAAATATCCGAAATCGACCGCAAGCCACTCGCCGGAACCTGCCGAGGGGATCGCCCAGTTGCTGATGATCGATCCGTCGTCCTCGAGCATCGGCGCCGGGCCGGGCACCCTGCCGGCTGGCAGAGCGGATGTCGTGACGGTTGCGCGAGCGTTTCGCGCCACGGCGTCGTCGATTGGCTCGAAGCGCAGGTTGTCGATTAGAATCCGGCCGCGACCACCCGTGCCGGAGGAGACGACGAACTCGATTGACTTGACGTGGCGGATCTCGGGTTTTTGCGACGGTCCCCAGGCGAAGGCAAAGTGGCGGCGCCGGAGATGCTGCGCTGTCCACTCCGTCGGGAAAGTGACGGCGAGTCGCTTGAGCCACCAGACATTGTCTTCGGCGTCGATGAGCTTGACCTCGAAGTTGTTGACCGGCGACTCGGCACGCAGGTCGAAGGTGAACTGGTAGTTGTCCGGCAGATCGAGGTCGAAGTCCTTGCGTGCGATGACGTGACCGTAGTTCATGCTCAGGTCGAATTCCATCATCAGCGCCCGGCCATGTTCGCCTTGGACACTGGCGAGGTTTGTTTTCGCGCCCTCCGAGGGGAAGGCCTGCCAGCCCTCGAGGGTTTCGAAATCGTCGAGCATGCTCGGCTGAGCGCCCGCGACACCGGGGTGAGCAAGCAGTGCGGCGCCGAGCAAGGTCCAGAGGTGAAGTCGGAAGCTTCGTCTGATCCGTGGCGTCATGGTGAAAAGGGAGATGGAACGCCCGTTGGGAAACGAAACCGGGGAAACCGGATCACGCGGCGCCAGCGGAAGTAGCAGGCGCTTTGCGCGCGGCGAGCAAGGCCTTGATTTCGTAGGCCCGCTGCTCGGTCAACGGGTAGGTGAAGAGCAGCACGGCGCTGATGGCACAAAGGATCGGCGGCAGGCCGATTTCCCAGAACCGGATCCAGAACAGCGTGGACTCGGTCTGCGTCGCCATCGTTTCGACGAAGCCGGTCACCCGCAGCAGATAGCCGCTGAGGACGGAGGCGATCGAGACGGCGACCTTCCACCACCAATTATAGACGGCGAAGTAGATCCCTTCTCGGCGGACACCGGTCGCATACTCGTCCTCGTCGCAGATGTCCGCGATCATCGAGTTCACGAGGGAGAAGCAGAACACCATGCCCAGCGAGAGGCAGATCGTGGGGATGAAGGTCAGCCACGGATAATCACGGTTGTAGCAGACGATTTTCAACAGGTTGCCGCCGATGATAACGAAGAAGGACAACAGGACCGTGAAGCGCTTGCCGTAGCGCTTGGACAACCAGGTCATCGGAAAGACACCGGCGATCCCGACCAACGCCCAGAGGGTTCCGTTCAGGGCCATCAGGGTCGAGGCCCGGCTTGTATCGCCGTCGAAGAGGTAGAAAATGGTGATGAAGTTGCCGAACCCCATGACCAGTTGGAAGCCGACGATGAGAAGGACGAACGCCACGACGAGCTTGATGAAAGTCGGGTTGCGGTAGGTCGTCTTGAAGCTTTCCATGACGGGGATCTTCTTCTGGGACCTGATCTGCTTGAGTTTTCCCTCCTTGCATACGAGCGCGCACCAGAAGGCCGCGCCGGTGAGGATCACGCTCATGCCGAGGCATACCCACTTGATGCCCGCCACCGTGTCGCCGCCGAAAATCGGACGGTTGGCGAGATAGTAGACCCACGGCAGCGAGAACGCGCCCACGTTGCCGATGAAGCTCGCATAGGCGAACAGGCTGGTCTTCTCGTGATAGTCCTCCGTCATCTCCAGACCCAGCGCACCGTGGGGAATCGAGAAGATGGGGACGACGGTGTAGAAGAACATCGAGACCACCACGAAGTAGGCGAACATCCATTCCTTGCTCCAGTCCCGCGGCACCGTCCACAGCAGCGCGAACGCGACTCCGATCAGGAGCCCGCCGACAACGAGGAAGGGAATCCGTCGGCCGAAGCGCGAACGGGAATTGTCGGAAATATTGCCCAGAAACGGATCAATGAACGCATCCCACAGCCGCGGCAGCGCCTGCGCGTACCCGATCCAGATCGCGCTGATTCCCAACCCGACGACATAGACAAGGCTCGTCAGTTGTACCACGGAGTTGACCGCGACGATCGTGACGACCGCACCCATGCCGTAGGCGATTTTCTGCGAGACCGGAATCCGGTCGCCCGGAGCGGTCGTGTGCTGTTCGTGTCGGGTCATCGGTGGGGAGTGTGGTCGCTTCGGTTTCGGGTTGGGAAGATGCTTAGCGCGGCGGCTGTTCCCGCCGCTGCCGCGGTGCGATCATAGCTCGATCTCGATGCGATTGTTGTCCGGCTGCAAGAGCACGGCGAGCACGGAACCGGCGACGCGCAGGCCGCCGGCGCGGTAAGGGTTTGGCTCGCGGAGCGCCCCGGCGAGAAGAGTGCCGTTCACGCGGACGCCGACGGAAGAGAACGTCCCGGACCGGACGGAGTAAACGATGCGTACGGGCCGGCCGAGCAGGTGGGTGTCAGCGGTGAGGCCGTCGAGGCTGCGGGGCAGCACCGGGTCAAACACGACGTCGCCGAACGATTCGCGCACACCGAGCAGACAGGCGCGGACGATGCGCAGGAACATCCCCGGGCCGCTTGAATACAGTCGCCAGCCTCCGCGCACAGTCACGGTGCCCGCGCGCAGCTCGGACCAGCGCGCCGCCGCCTCCACGCGGTCAGCGAAGTCCGCATCGGAGCTGGAGAAATAGACGTTGCTCTGGCGTGGCGCGGCAAGCGGAACAACCTCGGCCAGAGCGACAGGGTTCACCACCTGCAGTGCTTCCCAAAGTTTCCCGGCATCGCCGGTCTTCGCCATCGTCTCGGCATAGCGTAGATGAGCGTGGACGTATTGCAGTCCGACTTCGCGTCCGACGTTGGCCGCCGTATCGGCGCGCTTGAAGAGCTTTTCGAGGCCGCCCTGATAAACCGCGGGCTCGCTCATCAGGCGCACGCCGTCGGTGAACTTCAGCTCGCGCTCAACGATCTCAAGATGCCGCGCTGCCTCGGAGGGCGTGAAAAGCTCGGCAAGCACCGCACGCGTCATCGGCAGCAAACGGTAGCGGATGCCGGTCACGCTATCCTCCGGGTGCAGCAGCGGCCGGGCAGTACCGTCCGCCTCGGAAACAAGGAATCCCGCGACGACGCCGCCCGGCATCAAGTGCGTGGCGAAGTCGGCGCGCATCCGCGCGAGCATCGCATCGAGGCGCCCTGAGCGGGCCTCCTCGCCGGCGCGCCGGCTGATGTCCGCCAGTTGGCGGAAGGCATGGAACGCCAGCCCGACGGTCCAGGCACTGACCATGCGCGTGCGCATTACCGGGTCGGCTGGCTGGAGGGTGTCGTCCCAGTCGCCATCGCCATAATTGACAAGTGCGGTGCCGGAGAGGAAACGCTTTTCGCACAGGGCGACGACCCGGTCGCAGTGCGCCCAGATCGTTTCCGCCGGGTCGCAGGGTTTGAACAGTTCCGAATCAGTGTACCCGATCTCCTCGGAGAGAAATGTAAAATCGTTGCTCGCCTCGACGTAGTCGCACAAGGCCTTCACCGGCCAGAAGCAAACATCCCCGTGGCTGTGGGCCTGCTGGAACTGACGGAACGGCTCGAACATGAACCACTGGGGCCAGCCACCGGCGATGCTCCCGGATTCGCCGTCCGCATATTGCTGTGCAAAGAGGGTCGAGAGAATCCGGCGGACTGTGGCGAACTCTCCCGCGGCGAGCAGCCACTCCACGGAGCCCTGGCATACATCGCGCACGCCCCACGCGGCGCCGCCGTATTGCTCGAGGCCGTGCGGCGCGGAAAAATGGATCGATGCGTTGTGGGTGAACCACGGCAGCACTTCGTTGAGGCGCGCTGCGCCAGCGTCGGCACCGCCGGTGAGACGCACCGGGGCTTGCGGAGGACTGGCCGCAGGTCCCCCGCGGGCAAACTCCGCGCGCGTGGCGATCACTCCGGCGGCGAGGTCACCCTCGCCCTCGTTCGTGCCCAGCATGATCACGCCGCATTGCGAAACCGGCCGCGTGCGGATCACCGCATACGGTCCGGCGTGGCCCGTCGCACCGTCAGAGAGCAGGTCCGCCCCGCCCATCCCGGCCGCGTGAGCCGGATCGTCGATCGCGATCGCGAAGCCCAAGCCGGGCAGATGTTGCGCCGTGACATTTTCCGCCCCAAGCAACGCAGCCATCCACCCTTGGTCCATCTGCACGACGAGTCGCCCGGGAGCATCGAACTCATTTGCGCCCAACGCGAGCTGGTGAGTGATGAGAAACTCCTGTGGCGGTCCGGCAAGCACCAACAACTGGAGGAACGAACAGGACGAAGCCGCCGAGCACCACACGCGCGCCTCAACGGTGCACGGCTGGCCGGCAAAGTCCCAGCGGTAGAGCCACCGAACCGAGCCGGGGTCCATGGCGAACACGCTCGGCACGCCAAGCTGATGCCAACTCGCACCGCAACGCACGAACACACGCTGGCCGCTCGCGCGCGCGACATTCAGCGGGTTGCGCACGACCGAGAGCAGGCGCGCGAGGCTGGAGTTCCCGAGATAGGCCTGCGCCGCAAAAATCCCGGCGGCATAACAGGTGAGTCCGAACTGGTGGTCGTCGATCCAACCCGAGTCGCCGCTGCGGAGCACATGACCTTGCGGCCGCGCGACGAGCGCCTCCTTCCCGCGCGTGACGACATGCGTGTGCCGGCCGTGAAAAAAGGAAAGCGTGCGGTGCGCGCCGTCGCGTTCCACATGGCGGCATTCACCGGGAAACCACTCCGTCAGCTCCTCCTCCGTCGGTGCGGTGGCGGCAAGCCAGGGCGCGGAGGTGAACAATGAACCGTTGCTGGCAACGGCGCCCGTGCGCGCCGTTGCCGGGGGAATCCAGTCAAGCGGCAGGAGTTCGCGCAACAACGCGAGATCGGCCGCGGCCGAGGCGGCGGGGTGATCCTCCACGAAACGGGCGATGAAATTCACCTGGGCGGTCGCCCCCGGAGCGAGGGCGACCGCGCCGCTTTGCAGGCCAGCGAGCGCGAATTCGTATTGGAGGCGGCGCGACGGCAGCGCGGGCTCGCGCACGGCGGCGGGCTCGCCACTGAGGCGATGATCGGTGCCGAAAAACTGCCAGCCGTCGGTGCAAAAACCGGCCGCACCCTCGACGCAGGCGAATGCGGCCCACGGATGGCGCCCGCCCGCCATCGACTGGTTCTGACGGGCGAGAATGGCGTGTCCGAGCACGGCATCGGGCACGGGCAGAAGATCGAGGTATTGGGAGACGTAGGCCTCGTTGTTGCGGACGGCAGCCGCATCGGCGAGTCCGAGGTCCTGGGCGTGGAGCACGTCAAGCGTGAGCGCGGTGGCGGAAGTGTTGCGGAATTCGACGCGCCAGGCCCAGGCGGCGAACTGCGGATGCACCGCGAGCGTTGTCACGCATACAAGGCCGGGGAGCGGCGCGGTGCGCCACACGGTGCAACCGTCGTGGACAAAGCCCGCTGCGGGGCCCGCGAGCGGCGCCCAGCCGCGCGGTGCGCCAGAGGAGTCCTTCCAGCGAACGAGCAGACGGAACAGTCCGTCTTCGGCGGGACCGGGGAGCATCTGGTTGAGGAGCGTTTCACGATGCCGCAGGGCGAACAGCGCGCCGGAGGGCAGCAACTGGACGCAGAGACCGCTGGCGGACTTGAGCTCGAGGAGCCCGAAGTCGGCGGCGGATGGCAGGGAGATCGTGTGCGTGGCAAGTGGGCCCATGGCGGAGATGCGGCGGGAGCGGTCCCGCTCCGGAGAAACACGAGAAACGAACCAACAGAAATAAAATCGGTGGCCCTCCCGCGCTAGCGGCGGGAGGGCAAACCCGAATCGGAACGCGCGCCGGGATCGGACCGGCGCACGCCCGCGAAGATCAGAACGTGAACCGAGCCGATAATTTGAACGTGCGTGGCGCGGGCAGGTAGTAGCCATTCGGCACGGCATTTCCCGGGCTCACAATCCAGCCCCAGTGGTAGCCGGTGATGATCGGGTCCTGGTTGTCGAGCACGTTGTCGATGTTCAGCGCGAACCGCGTCGGCACCTTGCCGAACTTGGTCTCGTAGGCGACAACCGCGCTGGTGGTCTTTCGCGCGGAACCGTAGTGCGGAAATTTTGTCTGGCCGTCGGGCGCGCCGAAATCGCCGACATACTGCTTGCCGGTGAACGTCATGCCGCCGCCGAACGACAGTCCCTTGAGGGAGTCGCCGGGCACCGTGTAATGGGCGAAGAAGCTCGCGGTGTAGTCCACCACACCGACCTTGGTCTTGCCGGCGATGTTTTGATCGAGCGTGTTCTTCGCGCTGGCGATCTGGTTGCGCAGGTCGCCCGCCGGAATCGATGTGCCGGCGGCCGCACTGGTCCAGGTGGCGAGATTTTCTGCGTAATAGGCGCGGGCCCCCGGCAGTGCGTTGGCGATCTCCGAGTCGGGCCGCCCGTAGGTCATGCTCAGACGGAGGTTCGGCGTCGGATTGGCGGTGAGATCGAGTTCCCAGCCGCTGACTTTGAGCGCCTCGGTGTCGTCATAGGGCAGCGTGGTCCGGGCCGGGTTCCGGGGCTGACCGAGCGCATCGTAATAGTTACGCCACATGCCCGCGAAGTCGGGCTTGCCGCCGTTAAAAATGCGGTCCTGTGACTCGCTGTCGTAGCGGCTGATCGAGGCGTAATATTTCCCGTCGTCGGTGGAAACGCGCACCCCATATTCGAGGCTCAAGCCACTGGAGGGGCCGAACGGGACGCCGGACAGACTGTTCTGCTTGCCGGGCCCGATCGGATCGAAGTTCTTCGAGTAGTTGGTGAACAGGCCCAACCAGTTGAAGTAGTAGACCGCACCGGCCGAGTAGGTGGTGCCGCTCGCGCCGTCGCTCACGATGCTGCCGCTGTGGGCGCCAACTTTTCGATGGGTGTATTTGTCGCGCCGGATGCCGGCGAGAATGCTCAACTTGTCGTTCCACAGGCGGCTGTGGGAGGCAAGCGCGACGTTCTTGAGCCCGTAGGTCTCGTCGAAATCAAACCAGTCGAAGGGCATGCCGAGGTAGGAGACCTTCCTGCCGTTGACGACATCGGGGATGTTCATCGTCTGATTGGGATTATCGAAATAGAGGCGGCCCCAAACCATGTTCTGCGCAAAGTCCGTGAGACCCGTGCCGACCAGTTGGGCGTTGTATTGGCGGGCATACCACGTGATTTCCTGGTCACCGGCGGAGGCACTGATCAACTGGGTCAGCGGCACGCCAAAGAGCGTGGTCTCGGTGGTGTAATTGAGCTGGGCCCGCACTTCCTCGACCGTCCTGTTTTGCTGCTGCTGGCTGAGGAAGAAATCGGCGAACATCTTGCGGAAGTTCGGATTGGTCGATCCGTCGGGCAACTGACGGTTGAGGTCGAAGCGGGCGGCGCCGGCGCCCTCGTAGTCCTTTGCGTTCTGGTTGCTCGTGTAGCGGTAGAAGGCGACCTCGGCGTCGAGATTATCTCCCAACTTGTGATTCACAAATGCGGTGATGTTGTCGTATTTCGGCTTGGTGATTCCGTGCCCGTAGGTGAAGTCCCTGCTCGCGAGCACTGGGATCTTCGAGAGAGCCGGGGCTGGCGCCATCCACGAATACAACGGCACAAACGCGGTATACCAACCGGCATACGGAGCGGCGGGGATGCCGTCGGGGTCAATGCCCGAGGAAATTGAACCGCCATTCCAGTTCATCACGCCTTTGCTGGCGAGGCTGGGAATCCAGACATTGTAGGGGTTCGTCCACCAACCCGCGCTCTGGGCCGGTTGCGTGCCGGTCCCGCCGGTCGCCGCACCCCAGGTGTTCGAGACCGAAGTGCCGTCCCATCTGGAAACGCCGTCGCCGAAGATGCTCGAGATCAAGGTGACCTCGGACTTCGCCTTTTCGAATTCGACGCGCACCGACGTGTTTTGGGTCGGCTTGTAAAGAAGAGCGAGGTCGACGGCTTCCATGTCGTTTTTGTCGTTCTGGCGCCATCCACGATTGCGGTCATAGAGCGCGTTCAGGCGCATGGTAAGGCTTTCCGAGAGCCGGCGGTTGAAATCGAGTTCGAAGCGCATGCTGTCGTTGTCGTCGAGAATCGTCGTCACCGTCATGAAGTCCTTGTCCGTGCGGGGCACTTTGGTGTAGGTGCTGAGGACGCCACCGACGGTCCCGACGCCGAAGAGGATGGAGTTGGGACCCCGGTCGAATTCAATGCGGTCGACATTGTAGCTGTCGGCCGCCGTGTAGAACGTGAAGTAGTTGCGGGTCGGTCCCGCGCCGCCCTGAAGCGACTGGCCGGCACCCCGGAAATTGTAATCCCAGTTATTGAACGGGTTCGCCAGCTGCTTGCCCACGAACAGGTCGCTCGGCACCACGTTTGGCGACCAGCGAAGCGCGTCGCGGACGTTTTGGATGCCAGCGTCGTCGATGAAGGTGCGCGTAAGCGAGGACATCGCCGCAGGAGTCAGCTTGATGGGTGTATTCACGCGTCCGCCCGCCAGCGAGTCGACGGCGATGTAGCCGCGATCGGATGCGCTCGTGACGTAAAACGTCTCCAACGTGATGGTCTGCTCCTCGATGTCGGTGGGTGCGACGGCAGGCGCAGTTGCTTGCGCCCAGAGCGGGGCCGGGAGGCCCAACGTCAGCATCAGGGCCGACGTGATGATCATGGGGATCTTGGTTTTCATGTTTGTTTTTTCTGCACGGGTTGGGGGTTGTCTGATTGCCAGAATCAAAGGGGTTCAGTGCTTGTTCGCGGTCGGAGCCGAACGGAGGAGTGGGCCGAGGGCAGTCATGATGGCATCATTGGAGACGCAGCAGCCCGAGTCGGGTCCGCGCCTCGCTTTCGTGGTAATAGGACCAGTTGAGCTTCAGGGTCGCCTCCCACTCACGCGTGCCCTCGGAAACGACGGTCGGCGAAACCCCGATCTCGAGGCCCGCGCGCGGCGTCACCCCGATCGAACTCCACGGAATCGACGCCTCGACTTCGTAGCCGAGTGCGGTTGCCCGCACTTGGGCCTCTGCCGCGGCGGAATTGAAAAACTCCCGCGTCTCCCCGGTCACCTTGGGGCCGACAGGGAAGGGAAAATGGAATGCGAACTGATAGTCGCGCGGGCCGAGCCAGGTGAGGCCGTCCGCCTCCGGGTCAACGAAAACCTCGACCATGCGGTTGCGCTCCGGCGCGACACGAAAACCCGCGGGGCTGTCGATCACCTCCGCATGGAAATACAGCGCCTGCTCGTCCCACGTGAAGGCGAAGCGCATTTCCAAAGGCGCATCGGTCGGCAGCACATCGGCGTCGGAGTCCTTGAACTCGAGGCCGGCAACCGTGTGCCACTCCCACTGCGCGCGGGGTGCGGCGGCGGCGACGGCGGTGGCACGGCGTTGCGGCGGCACCGCATTCGGGCCGGCCAGCTCGCGTTGGGCAAACATCGAGGTGTTGGCCCCGAACGCCGCCTCGTCGAATTCCGGGATCGCAGCGCGCCCGGCCTGCACGAGCGGATCCTGCTGGAACCAGCCGCGCACGCTGTCGTGGGTGAGCAAATTGGCCGCCGTGACGAGCAATGCGGCCTGCGCGTTGCCTGCGCCCGCCGCCTCTTGGCTGAAGGTCGCGCCATGCCGCTGCAACGTCTCCGCGGGAAATTTGTCGAGCAACAGGGCAAGCTCGAGCGCATCGGGCTGCATCGGGGAATTTTCAGAAAGCCTCGCGTAGGCCAGTTGTGCGGCGGAGGCGCCGGTGAGCATCCCGCTTTCGTCCAGCCACAGGCCCGGGAACACCGCTGCGGCCACGCCGTTGAGCGGCAGAGCGGGCGCGAGCACGTGCACCGGCCCCAGCGCCCGCGTCGTGCGGGCGAGACTCGTCCACTCGCGCGCCGGCCAGACCCCGCGGGCGATCTGGAGAAAGACGGCGAGCCGATGCGCATCGCCGAGGTTCGCGGCAATCGGTTGGAGCGAATCCCACGGCAGCGCGTCGAAACATCTTGTCGCCTCCTCCGCCAGGGCCGGAAGCGCCTGCCGCGTTGTCAGGAGGGCGGCGGCATGGCGGGCGACCGTCCCGGCGTCGATTGAGGTCACGAGACCGAGCAGGGCCCGCGCGCGATCCAATGCGTCGATGTCGTCGAGCAGACCGAGTCGGTGCGCCGCGAGAACAGCGGTGAGTTGCAGCCCGGATTCGGCTGGTGTCGTTGCCAATGTCCGCCACGCGAGAGCCGCCAAGGCGCGCACTTGGTCCGTCTCGGCTGGACTGAGTTCGCGCCGGGTCGAGAGCAGCCCGGCCTTCGCGAGCGCGAGCCGCGCTTCGGGCGACTGCATGAACAGGCGCTGGATCAGGCCGGTGCGCAGGTTTTCCGCCTGCACGAGGGAAATGCCGAGATCGATCCCAATCACGTCCTCGTTCACCCAGCCGGTGTGAGGGTTGAACGCATCCACAAATCCGTAGCGTTTCCAGATCCGCTCTCCATGCGCGGACCTCAGGTGGTGCAGCACCTCAAGCGTCTCGCGCGGGGCGAACGGCAGCGATCCCGCAGCGGCACAGGGCACGATCGTGCCATCCAGCGCGTTGAAGCGCATCGTGCGCGGCGGTCCGCCCCACGCCTTGTAGCCTGTCACCGAGTCCGAGGCGGTCACGCCCCACAGGGATTCGCTCCACTCGGGAAACTCGCCGCGCAAATCCAAGCTGAATTGCCGCTGGGCCAACGTGGCGAGGCGGGAATTCTGGAAATAATCGGCAAAGGCATCGCGCCGGTCCCTGAGGTCCATGTAGCCCTGCGGGAACTGGTGCACGAAGAGCGGCGGCTCCTGCAGATAGACAAAGTCGCCGTAGCGGCCGAGCGGCGCGCGTTCCCAACTCCGCCAGTAGTCCGCCCCGACCGGCCGGGCCGACACACCCAACGCGAGGAAGCTCATCAGCAGGTGTTCGGAATACTTGTTCCAGCGATAGCGCGAAAATCCCGTCTCATCATGCCAGCCGAGCGAGACAAGCCCTCCACCATTGCGAAACCACTCCCAGTCCACCTCGGCAAGCATGGAGTTGACGAGCGAGCTGATCTCCGGATCGGCGAAATATTCGCGGGCGACGATCGCGCCGGCAAACAGCAGAGCGGAGTCGATGGACGACACCTCACAGCGCCACGCACGCGCACCGGTGTCCATCTCCATGAAATGATAGAAGAACCCATGCTGCCGCGGAGCCTCGGTGGTCAGAAATCGCAGCTTGTGCCGGATGCGCTCCACCGCGACCGCCCGGTCCGCCCAGCCGCGCTCGGCGGCAACCACCCAGGCGCTGAACGCGAACCCCGAGGCGGCAATGCTTGCCTTGCCCTCGCTGGCGGATCCGTCCGCCCGGGCACGATCCCGCACGAGCCCGGTGTGCGGATCAGCCTGCTCATCGAAAAAACGAAACGCAGTTTGCTCCAGTTCCTCCAGGAGCGCGTGATCCGCTCCGGTGAGCACCGTCTGGTGATCAGTCGCCCCAACCGCACCTGTCCCGCCAAGGAGCGCAACGCCGCAAAAAGCCAGGCCCCGGAGCAAACACGCAAGGCTGCTGGACGGGGTGGACATGTTAGGAGGGTGGGAAAACGCGAGGCAGCAAGGATTGCGAGCCTTGATGACAACGTTTGCAACGCAAGCATAAATCCATCTTCCCGTGTGCTTTTTCGTGTCAAAACGTTCGCGAGAGATACCGTCCTGAATTGAGCAGTCGAACATACCAGAACACAGAGGAAATCCCATGAGATCTCCGGGAAAGCCATCTCACCCATAAGGTGAATCCTCGCGATCCTGCCTTGCTTCCAGAAGCCGTTTTCCCTGTGCCCTCTGTGCCTCGGTGGTTCAATTCCATCTGCTGAATCTAGGCTGCTCCGTTTGCACCACGATGCGCCCCCGGGTTCCGCCGCTCCGATCCACAGGCCATTGTTGCAAACGTTTGCTACTTCACTTTCGTCGGGTAACCTGAAGCGGCCGGGTTGACTCTCGAATCATCATGGGAGCCGACATTTCATCAAGCAATGCCCGGCTGGCGCGGCCGGGCGAGTTCGCCGCCTCCACAATCAGGCCAACCGCGCGTTCCGCCATGTCGGCAAGGGGCTGGCGCACGGTGGTCAGCGCCGGTTGGCACGCCATCGCCCAGATCCCATCGTCGAATCCCACCACGGAAATGTCGTCCGGACAGCGCAAACCCGCGACGTGAGCGGCGTTGACAGCCCCAAAGGCAATCTCGTCGTTGGCACAGCAGATGGCGGTCGGTCGGTCATTTGACTGGAGAAGCTGCGCTAGGCCGACCCGTCCGGTTTCGGCGCTAAAGGCTCCCACGCTGATCCACTCCGGTCGTGGTTTGGCGTCTGCCCGTTCGAGCACCTCGAGATAGCCCAACCTGCGCTCATGGGCGTCGCGCGAACCCGTCGGCCCGAGCAGGAGACCGATCTTCCGATGGCCCAACTGCAGGAGCAAGCTGGCCACCGACCGGGCTCCGGCGAGATTGTCGACCCCCACCACGGGAACCCCGATGTCCCCCGCCCGCACACCGATGGGAAGCGCCGACTTCGTGAGGACGAACGGCCGTCGATACCCTTTCAACTCCTGCACGTCGGCGGCGCTCAGCGGCTCCGCCAGATAGATCAGCCCCGAGGAATTAACGCTCAAGTGCTGCATCGCCTGACGAAAACTCGTGCCCTCGTTGCGGCGCAAAGTGCAGATTTGCACCTCCCACCCTCTTGCTGCGGCTGCATGCAGCGTGCCCGCGAGAAATCGTCCGTAAAATTCCGAGAAGAAAATGTTCTCATCCAGCGGCACCACCACCGCCAGGGTGGCATTCACACCCTTGCGGAGCATCCGGGCACCCACGTTGAGGGAGAAATGCTGCTTTTCCGCCAGATCAAGTATCTGCTTGCGCCGGTCTTTGTTCACTAAATGTGCGGTTTCCGGGCGCAATGCCCGAGACACAGTCGAGGGTGAAACCCCGAGACTGGCGGCAATTTGGACGATGCCCGTCTTGTTGAAGCGAGCTGGGCGCGAACGAGTCACTGTGGCACTGTGATTGCGCGTTGCCGCGTCGCAAGCAAACGTGTGCAAATATCGGTTTGAACCGGTGCAAGGTGACCGTCTTCGGCTTGACCCAAGGCAGCGTAGGTGGTCGCGCCGACGGCCTCGAACAAAGCAACCGTGCGGAGTCCGACGCTGGCGCGCGTTTTGCGCAAACATGGCTCGGGGGTGGAAATGGCGTCTGGAGCGTTCATGGCTGAACCCCAGCCGGCGCGGTTTGGTAGATAACTTTGCGCGTGCTGTTGTATTTGAACAGTCTGGCATAGCGCGCCCAAGCGATGACGGTTCGGAGAATGCGCATTGGCCGCTCGTGCGGGAAGGTCAGCGCAAGCTGGCTCAGGATTGCGACTTCATCCACCTCGTGGCTGGCGGATTGATTCAGCATCCGCACAACGAGATCGAAGACGAAAAGATTTTGCAGTCTGGCATTGAGCAACTGCTTGCGCGTGTTGATGTCGGCAGCGAGAAATTGTCGGCCTTCGGCAGTCATTTCCACCTGCCCGCCGGGCGTCGTCGCCCAGCGCATCAACTCGGCGGCCTTCACCACCAGAAGGAGCTGGCTTAATTCAACACCCACATGGCGTGTCAACGCGAACAGTTCCAGACTGCCTTCGTTTTCGAGCACTTCGAGCAGGCCGATGGCACTGCCGATGGTGACGTTCGGAATGGACTGGATGGGCAACCGGCCGACGGCCGCCACCGGCGCTGGAGTCCACTCCGCCGGGAACGCCGTCTGTGTGATCAATGCATGGAGTTTCCCGATCAACGCGCCGAAGTCCGGGTGATGCTCGTCGCGCGGATACGGCAACGGGTTGTCGAGCACGGCGCGAATCGTGCCCGGATGCGCGCCCATGATCACGAGGCGCGTCGCCATGAAAACCCCCTCGTTGATGCTGTGCGTCACCATCAGGATGCTGTTCACCGGCGAAGATTTGCGGGTGTAGATGTCAATGACTTCATTGCGCAGTGTCTCGCGCGTGAGCACGTCGAGTGCGCTGAAGGGTTCGTCCATGCAAAGAATCTCCGGCTCGCTGGCGAGCGCGCGGGCCAGCCCAACCCGCTGCTTCATGCCGCCGGAGAGTTCTTTCGGATACGCCTCCTCCGAACCGGTCAGGCCAACCATCTCAATCACCTGCTGCACGCGCTTCACGCGGTCGGCGTCATCCCGCGCGGTGCGGGGCAAACCGGCGGCAACATTCTGCTGCACGGTCAACCACGGGAACAACGCAAAGTTTTGAAACACCAAGGCGGTTGATTGGTTCAGCCCAGCCTGCATTTTCCCGCGATAGAAAATCTGGCCGGCGGTCGGCTGCTCCAGGCCGATGATGGCGCGCAGGAGCGTGGACTTGCCGCAGCCCGACGGTCCGAGAATGGCCACGACTTCGTGCTCACGGATTTCGAGATTGATGTCGTGGAGAATCTCCACGCTCCCGCCGCCCGCGCCGGGGAAGGACTGGGACAGGTTTCGGATTTCCAATAATGGCGTTGGCATAATCAGATGTTCAACGTGAAGCGAGTTTGCGCCAGGTGGCTGAGCGGTCGCCAGACGAGCCGGTTAAAGCCCACGACCGTCACCGCCATGATACCCACGGCGGCGGCCAGAACGTGAAAGTCACCGCGTTCGGTCGCCGCGCTGATGGCCGCGCCCAACCCGGTCGTCATGAGCGTCTCACCCCGGTATTTCATGTATTCAGCGACGATGCTGGCGTTCCACGCGCCGCCCATCGCGGTGATCCAGCCCGTGAGCAGACTCGGAAAGATGGCGGGTAAGATGAGCGTTTGCCAGCGTTGCCGCCACGAGAACCGCGCCAGCCGGGACACTTCCCAGAATTCCCGCGGGATCGCGCTGCTCCCGGCGATGACATTGAACAGGATATACCACTGCGTGCCCAGGAGCAGCAAAACCACCGAGCTGATTCCCAAGCCGATGCCCGACGCCAGCATCGCGCCAACCACGAGCGGAAAAATCATCGGCGCAGGGAAGCTCGCCGCCATCTGAATGACGGGTTGCAGGGCGCGCGACCAGCGCGGGTGACGGCCAATCATCACGCCCACGGGAATCGTCCAGAGCGAGGCCAGCACGACCGCGAGAACGACGCGCAGAAAAGTTGCCGCCGTGCTGTCGAGCAACCCGAGCCATTGACCACTCGTCAGCGTCGTCAGCAGGTGAACATACTTCACCGCTCCAAAGACGCCGCCCGCGCCGATGGCGGCGACCAGCAGGCGGCTGGTCCAGCGGCGCGCATTCACCGCGCGGACGCTTGGCGCGTCGGCATTGGTCACGGGCGCGACCGCAGAGGCTCTGACCCGACGAGAGAAGAAGCTCCACGACTCCGACCCGGCCTGCCAGATCCGCGACCGTCGAATCCGTTCCCACAGCCACGAGGGGGCTGCGCTGGTGGCTTCTTCATCGGTGAACTTGTGCGACCACGCCACCAGCGGACGCCAGACCACCTGATCCACGAGCACAATCATGCCGAGCATCGCGAGCACACCGAACAGTTGCGCCCAGCCATCGCCGCGTTCGATGGCGAGACTCATATACGAACCCAGGCCCGGCAGCCGGAAATCGTGTTCGCCTAGGACAAAGGCCTCGCTCACCATCAGGAAGAACCAGCCACCGGCCATGGACATCATGCTGTTCCACAGCAAGCCGGTCGCGGCGAAGGAAAGATCGAGCCGGAAGAACCGTTCCCACCACGACATTCTCGTCAGGCGTGCTACGGCCACCAAGTCCGGCGGCACAGATTTCAACGACGAGTAAAACGAGAATGTCATGTTCCACACCTGCCCGGTGAAAATCATCAGCACCGACGCGAGTTCGAGGCCGATGTTTTGGTGCGGAAACAGGTGAACCAGTCCCAGCACGAATCCCGGCAGGAAAGCCAGCACGGGAATGCTCTGGAGGATGTCGAGCGCCGGCAACATCACGCGCTCCGCACCGGCCACCCGAGCCATCGTGTAGCCATAGATCATCGTGAACAGGAACGACAGGCCGTAAGCTAGAACGCCCCGCGTCAGGCTGAACATCGCGTAAAGCGGCAGGTAGCGCGCCTCCAAATGAATCTCCGGGACTTGCTGCAGCGGGGCGCTCCATTCGCGGGCGACGGTGACGAGCGCATAGATGAACGCGCCCAACAACGCCAGCACTGCGAGATCGGCCCATTTGAAAACTAGGTGCTGGTCTCCAGCCGGCTCGTTAGGATTCGATAGTCTCAAAATGTGCTGCAAGATTACGAAACCCGGCTCTCCGTGGCAGGCTTGTAGTGGAACTTCTTGCTCCCACCCGCCAGTCGCGCCAAGCGCGCTTCCGCAGATTCCGCGAGCAAGGCATTCATCGTCCTGAGCAGAGTGGGAATGTCCAACGGCTTTTCCAGCAGCGCGCCGACGCCGGCATTGAGCGCGGTGAACAATTGATTGGGTCGCGCGGTGATGATGATGATCGGGATCAACGGGTGTTCCGCCGTAAGCCGCTCGACGGTATCCCAGCCGTTCTTCACGGGCATGTTGAGATCAAGCAAAACGAGATCCACTTCGGCGGCCGAAACGATGTCCAGCGCGTCCTGCCCATCCTTGGCGGGGAACACGGCGTAGCCGTCACTGCGCAAGGCGGCGGCGAGTGATTCGCGCACGCCAGGATCATCGTCGGCCAGCAGGATGCGTTTCCCACGGTCCGCCGGTGACGGCATCGAACTGCGCACGGCTGCGGGCGGCAGCTTGGCCTTCGCTGGTTTCTGGCTCGGGGATTGCGCCGAGGCTTTCATTGGGGAAACTCCTTCGTGCGCATGGGAAGACATCGGGTGATGAACTTGCGATCCGTGACGCGGCTGATGTGCCTAGCCGATGCTTCGTTGACGAGCGTGGCGATGGCTTCCAGCAGCATGGAAATGTCGAGGGGCTTTTCCATAAAGGCGTCCACGCCCAGACGTACCGCATGCCCGTATTGATCCGGGCGGGCGGTGATCACAATGACCGGCAGCAAAGGCAAGACCCAATCCATTTGGATGAACGCCGTCCAGCCGTCCCAGCGCGACATATTCAGATCGAGCAAGACCAGGTCATACTTGTGTTCGACGACGCGCTTGACGGCGGCGATGCCGTCAACGGCCTCGTCCACCACGAAACCTTCCAGTTCGAGAACAGCAGCCAAGCTGGCACGCACTGCCGCGTCATCATCGGCGATGAGAATGCGCTTGGTAACGACCACTTGGGACAGCGGACTGGGTTGGGGCTGGTAACGGCGGGAAACAGGCAGCGGGGCTTCGAGTAATAGATTCATAAAAGTAACGGTTGCTGATCCGAGTTAGCCGTTGAGTTCAAAACCGCAGGAGCGGCGGCTTGCCGCCCCTGCGTGCGACGACGCTGCGTCAGCTTTTGGGACGAGTGGCGGGCGTGGCCGCCGGCTTGGGTTCCTTGTCCGCCGGGATTTGAACCCGTTCGAGCATGGGCGTGCCGGAACCCGCCGCGTAGGTGATGTTAACGGGCAGGCCCGCTTTAAGAGCAGTGGCGCTCACGGGATTGCCATGTTCGATGAACTTCGTCTGGTCGTTCCACTGGAACGTCCCCTCGGCCTTGGTCTTTTGGTCGGTGACTACGAGCTGATGGGTCTTGACGTCCACCGACTTGATGAGGCCATGCTCCTCGGCGGTCTTGAGGACGTTCCCGGCGAACAACGCAGCCGGACTCAAGACGGCCGCGCACATGGTGACGAAAGCGGCTTTCCGGACGAGACTGAAGTTTGTTTTCATATCAATGTTCCTTTTTTGTTTTTGTTTGTCGCCCGTTATGGGCGCTGTCGAATGGACTTTAGCCGCCGCCATGCCAGGAAGTCGTTCGGTTGATTGTGAGGTGGACCCCGAAAACTGGACAGGCCGGATCGTTAACGCAAACTCAGCCCAACGATCCCCATGTCAAAGAAACGACGTCAGCATAGTCCCGATCTGAAAGCGCGGGTCGGCTTGGAAGCCCTCAAGGGCATCGAGCCG
>JAUXOH010000462.1 GCA_030682505.1 Candidatus Didemnitutus sp.
CAAGGGATCGGGGAAAACGAATCGTGGCGTGGCAAGCACGCCACCTACGGGGGGAGATGTAATCGTGGCGTGGCAAGCACGCCACCTACGGGGGAGGTGTAATCGGGGCGTGACAAACACGCCACCTCCGGGGGACGGCGCCCGTCACGTGGTGGCTTCGGGCGCCGGTTTCGCGGTGCGGCGGAGGGCCGTGAAACCGGTGCCGACCAAAATCAACGCCGCGCCGCACACCTCCGTCAACACGAACCGCTCCTGGAAAAAAACGATGCCGCCGACCGCGATGCCCAGGGGCACGAGCATCTGGATCAGCGAGCCCTCGGCCACCGGCAGGTCGCGATAGGCCCGCGTCATGGCAAGTTGGCCGAAGCCCGCGCAGAGCGCGGCCAGCACCAGCACGCCCCACGCCGTCAGGGGCAGGGGCTCGAAACCCACCACGGCGGGTCCGAGGCAGATCAGGAGTCCGTAGAAACACTGGGACGCGAAGATCGTCGAGGTGTGTTCGGTGCTGTGCAGTTGCCGGATGGCGACGACCACATAACCGGCGAGGAACGCGGAGAGGATCGCCACGAGATCAAACATGCCGGGCGGGCGGGTGGAGGAGAAGATGCTCGTGAGCAGCGCGAGGCCGCCGAGTGCCGCCAGACCGCCGACGACCACGTTGGGACGCAGTTTTTCCCGCAACAACCACGCGGCGAGAAACGCGCCCCACACGACGTAGGTGTTGTTGATGAAGGTGGCGCGGCCCGCGCCGAGCTTGATCACGCAGAGGTAGGTGAGAAAGACCCCGGTGCCGCCGACGATGCCGCGCACGATGAGCTTGCGGTTGGTCAACAGGTGTCGCGGCTGAAATTCCCGGTAATACACCGACAGGATCACGGCCAGACCGACGACAAAGCGCACGCAGGTGATCAGCCAGACGCTCATCGATCCGAACGTGCCCAGCGCCCGCACCAGCAGCACCGTGATGGTGAAGCACGCCGTGGAAAACAGCATGAGCAGGACCGCGCGTCGATGGGATGGATTGGCCACGTGAAAAAGCCGCGCGGTTCAGCGCGGCCTTTGAGAACTAGCCCGCCGCGGCGCGCCTACAAGGAATGAATCGCGGATTTGCTGACCGCGAGGCCGGCCTCCTTGACCGCTTCGCTCATCGTCGGGTGGGCGTGAATCGTGCGGCCGAGGTCCTCGGCGCTGCCGCCGTATTCCATGTGCGTGACGACTTCGCTGATCAACTCACCCGCGCCGTGCCCGAGAATTTGCGCGCCGAGGATCTTGTCGGTCTTCGCGTCGGCAATGATCTTCACATAGCCGTCGGTGGCGTCGGCGGCGATGGCGCGGCCGTTCGCGGCGAAATTGAACCGGCCGACGTTGACGGCGATGCCGGCCGCCTTGGCGGCATCCTCGCCGAGACCGACGGAGGAAACTTCCGGGTTGGTGTAGACGACCGCGGGCACGAGGTCCCAGTTGATGTGCCCGTGCTTCCCCGCGATCCATTCGGCGACGGCGACGCCGTCCTCCTCGGCCTTGTGCGCGAGCATCGGGCCGGCGACCACGTCGCCGATCGCCCGGATGTGCTTCGCCGACGTGCGCAGCTGCGCGTCGACCTTGATGCGCTGCTTGTCGTCGAGCTCGACGCCGGCCTTGTCCAGGCCGAGACCGTCGGCGTACGGGCGGCGGCCGACGGCGACCAGCACCTTGTCGGCGGAAAATTCAAGTGGCTTGCCCTCGCGCTCGGCGGTGAGCACGCCCTTGGCGTAGCCCGTGACCTTGGCGCCGGTCTCGATCTTGAGACCCTGCTTCGTCAGCAGGCGCGTGAAGTTGCGCACGATGTCGTCGTCGAACATCGCGACGATCTTCGGGAGAAACTCCACCACGGTGACGTCGGAGCCGAGCCGGGCCCAGACCGAGCCGAGTTCGAGGCCGATGGCGCCGCCGCCGACCACCACGAGCTTTCTCGGCACCTCGGTGAACGCGATGGCGTGGTCGCTGGAGACAACGGTCTGGCCGTCGAACTTCAGGAACGGCAGCTCCACCGGCGTGGAGCCGGTGGCGATGACGAAATGCTTGGCGGTCAGCGTGGTCGTTTCCTTCTCGCCCTTCACCTCGAGGGCGGTGGCGGAGGTGAACGACGCGGTGCCGGTGATGACCGTGACCTTGCGGCCCTTGGCGAGCTGCGCGACGCCGCCGGTAAGTTTGGTGACGACGGTGTCCTTTTTCTTCATCAGGACCGCGAGATCGACCTCGACGGAGCCGAGTTTGATGCCCGAGTCCGCCGCGTGATGCTGGGCCCAGACGAGGTGCTCGGTGGTGTGGAGGAGCGCCTTGCTCGGGATGCAGCCGACGTTGAGGCAGGTGCCGCCGAGGGCGGCGCGTTTGTCGATCAGCGCGACCTTGAGGCCGAGCTGCGCGGCGCGGAAGGCGCAGACGTAGCCGCCGGGACCGGCGCCGATGACGACCAGATCAAAATTTGCGGAAGACATTTTACAGGAGGAAACGGAGAGAACGGGGAAGAGACCAAACTCTGTTTGCTCCGTTATCTCCTGTTAAGGGATTCGTGGTTCAGGCGCCGAGGATGAGGCGGGCGGGATCCTCGAGGGCGTTTTTCACGGCGACGAGGAAGGTGACCGACTCCTTGCCGTCGACGAGGCGGTGATCGTAGCTGAGGGCGACATACATCATCGGGCGGATGACGACCTCGCCGTCGAGGGCGATGGGGCGTTCCTTGATCGCGTGCATGCCGAGGATGGCGCTTTGCGGCGCGTTGATGATCGGCGTGGCGAGGAGCGAGCCGAAGACGCCGCCGTTGGTGATGGTGAAGACGCCGCCCTCGAGGTCGGGCAACGTGAGCTTGCCGTCGCGCGCCTTCTTGGCGGCGGCGGCGATGTCGCGCTCGATGTCGGCCATGCTCTTCTGGTCGCAATCGCGGATCACCGGGACGATGAGCCCCTTGTCGGTGGAGACCGCGACCCCGATGTCGAAGTAGTGATTGAGGACGATGTGGTCGCCGTCGAGCTGCGCGTTGATCGCGGGCACTTCCTTGAGCGCGTTGACCACGGCTTTGACGAAGAAGGACATGAAGCCGAGCTTCACGCCGTTCTTCTTGGTGAACTCGTCCTGATACTTGGCGCGCATGCCCATGATGGCGGACATGTCGGCCTCGTTGAAGGTGGTGAGCATCGCGGCCTGGTGCTGCGCCTGCACGAGGCGGTTGGCGATGGTCTGGCGGAGCTTCGTCATCTTGACGCGCGTCTGCCGTTCGCCGCTGGCGGGAGCGGGGGCGGTCGCAGCGGGTGCAGGCTTGGACTCGGCCGGTTTCTCCTCGGCGGGCTTGGCTTCATCAACCGGCTTGGCGTCAGTGGCGGCGAGCATGTCGCCCTTGGTGACGCGGCCGGCCTTGCCGGAGCCGGAAACGGTGGCGGGATCGACGCCGGTCTCGGCGGCGAGGCGGCGCACGGCGGGTGATTGGGCGTCGTGCTTGGCGGGCGCGGGTGCGGCCGGTGCGGCAGCTGCCGCGGGGGCGGCAGCCGGAGCGGCGGCGGACGGGTCGATCGAGGCGACCACTTGGCCGATCTTGACCTCGGTGCCGGCCTCGACGCTGAAGGTGATCTTGCCTGCGCCCTCGGCGGTGCCTTCCGACGTGATCTTGTCCGTCTCGAGCTCGAAAAGGACCTGGTCCTTTTTCACGATGGCGCCGTTTTCGACGTGCCATTTGGCGAGGATGCCGGAGGAGATGGATTCACCCATCGGTGGGATTTTGACTTCGATTGCCATGGGAAAGGGAGGGCTGGGTCAGCGAGGGAGGAAAAGGATCAAAGGGTGAAGGCGTCTTTGAGGAAAGCCGCGAGTTGCTGGCGATGCTTGGCCAACATGCCGGCGGCGGGGGACGCGGCGGCGGGGCGACCGGCGTAGGCGGCCTTGCGACCGAAGATGCGCTCGAGTTGCGGCGCGATCCACGCGGCGGCGCCCATGTTCTCGGGTTCCTCCTGACACCAGACGAGGCTGGCGCCGGCGTATTTCTTTGCGAGTTCGGCGAGGCGTTTGGCGTGCAGCGGGTAGAGCTGCTCGACGCGCACGATCGCCGCGTCGGTGGCGCCGTGCTTCTCGCGATACTCCACGAGGTCGTAATAGACCTTGCCGGAGCAGAGGATGAGGCGGCTGGCCTGGGTGAGCTTGTCGTCGATGATCTCCTCGAAGTGCCCCTGGGTGAAGTCGTCGATCGTCGACGTGGCCGCGGCATAGCGCAGGAGGGACTTCGGCGCCATGATGATGAGCGGCTTGAAGAAATCGCGTTTCACCTGCCGGCGCAGGATGTGGAAGAACTGCGCGGGCGTGGTGCAGTTGGCGACCTGGATGTTGTCCTCGGCGCAGGACTGCAGGAAGCGCTCGAGGCGCGCGCTCGAATGTTCGGGGCCCTGGCCCTCGTAGCCGTGCGGCAGCAGAAGCACGATGCCGCTGCCGCGCTGCCACTTCGATTCGCCGCTGACGATGAACTGGTCGATCACCACCTGCGCGCCGTTGGCGAAGTCGCCGAACTGCGCCTCCCACATGCAAAGCATGTTGGGGAAGTAGAGCGAGTAGCCGTAGTCGAAGCCGAGCACGGCGTTCTCGGAGAGCAGGGAATTGTAGACGCAGAAGCGGCTCTGCTTCGGGTCGAGATGACGGAATGGGGAATATTGCTCGCCGGTCTCGGTGTCGGACCAGACGGAGTGCCGGTGGCTGAACGTGCCGCGCTCGCAGTCCTGTCCGCTGAGACGGATCGGCGTGCCCTCGACCATCAACGTGCCGAAGGCGAGCGCCTCGCCCATGCCCCAGTCGAACGGCCCGCCGGCGGCGTGCGCGGCGGTGCGCCCGTCGATGAAGCGTTTGATCTTCGGGTGGATCTTGAAGCCCTCGGGCACGGTGGTGAGCCCCTTGACAACCTGGGCGATCAACGCGGCGCTGGCCTTGGTCTCGACGGGACGGAAATTGTAGACCGGCTGGATCGCGGCGGTGGAACCCTTGAACTCGTCGAGCGGATCGGCCTTGCGCTTGGCGGCCTTGGTGGCCTCGCGGGTCTTGGCCTTCTCGAGATGTTCCTCCAGCGCGGCGGTATACTCGGCCTTGATCTTCTCGCCCTCCTCGGCTGTCACGCTGCCCTCGGCGATCAGCTGCTTGGTGTAGATGGCGGAGACGAGCGGCTGGGCGGCGATCTGCTTGTAGAGCCGCGGCTGCGTGAACGACGGCTCGTCGGTCTCGTTGTGGCCGTGCTTCCGGTAGCAATACATGTCGACGAACACGTCGCGCTTCCACTGCACGCGGAATTCGAGTGCGAGCTGCGCCGCCATGCAGACGGCCTCGGGGTCGTCGCCGTTGACGTGGAAAATCGGGGCCTCGATCATCTTCGCGACGTCGGTGCAATAGCGCGAGGAGCGGGAGTCCTCGGGATCGGTGGTGAAGCCGATCTGGTTGTTGATCACGAAGTGCACGGAGCCGCCGGTGGTGTAGCCGGGGAGCTGGGAGAAGTTGAGCGTCTCGGTGACGATGCCCTGGCCGGCGACGGCGGCGTCGCCGTGGATGAGCAGCGGCAACACGCTGGTGCGTTCCACGAGGTCGTTGCGGATGCGCTGGCGCGCGCGCGCCTTGCCCTCGACGACGGGGTTGACGATCTCGAGGTGGGAGGGATTGGGCGCGAGGCGCACCTCGACCTGGCCGCCGCCCGTGGTGGTGAGCTGCGCCTCGTAGCCGAGGTGATACTTCACGTCACCGTCGCCCGCGACGGAGTCGGGGATGTAGTTCTCGGAAAAACGCTCGAAGAGATCGTCGAAGGACTTGCGCAGGGTGGAGCAGAGGACGTTGAGCCGGCCGCGGTGCGCCATGCCCATGATGATCTCGTGCACGCCGTGCTCCGGGCAGGCCTCGATCACGGAGTCGAGCGCGGCGATGATGGTCTCGCCGCCCTCCAGCGAGAAGCGCTTCTGGCCGACATATTTGGTGTGGAGAAATTTCTCGAAGAGCTCGGCCTTGTGCAGCCGGCGCAGGATGCGGAGCTTCTGCGCCTTGGTGAACTGCGGCTTCATCCGGTTCGGCTCCATCCGCTCCTGCAGCCAGCGGCGAAGCCCGGTTTCCTGGATGTGGATGTATTCCACGCCGACCTTGCCGCAATAGGTCTCGCGCAGCGCGGCCACGATCTCGCGCAGCTTCATCGGACTGCCGCCGCGGTAGTGTCCCGTCTCAAAAGTGCGGTCGAGGTCCGACTCCTCCAGCCCGAAGGCTTCCAGTGACAGGCGCGGCGAGGGCGCCGGAGGGCCGCTCAAGGGATCCAGATGCGAATCGATGTGGCCGATGGAGCGGTAGTGATAAATCAGGCTGTCGACCTGCGACTGCTTCAGGATGCACACGTCGCCCGGGGTGGCCTCGCCGGAGAGGGTCCTTCCCTCGGAACCCATCGAGAAGCCCTGGAAGAAGGCGCGCCACGAGGCGTCGACCGAATCGGGCTGGGCGAGCCATTGCTGATAGAGCTCCTCGACGAGGGCAGCGTTGGCGCGTTCGGAAAAATTGACGTGGTTCATCAGGAAGTGTGGAGGCCCGCCGGCGGCGCGCCGGGAAGACGCGGAATGGCAGGAACGAGCAACCCAACACCGACGGGAAGGGGAGACAACCGTTTAGGGGCCGCGATTCCGAGTAAAAACCTCCTTCATCCGCCGGGACTTGCTCATTAACGGAACTTAAACTAGCTACCCGTCCCATGCCGGAAACGCAGATCAGGGAAGCCCTCCAACAATTTGACACCGCCGTGAAGAGCGCGGACGGCGGCGGCATATCGACCGCGCTGGCCCAGCTGGAGACCCTCCTGACAACACACCGCGGCGAACTCCACCCCCAACTGGTCCATTTCCTCGAGGGGCGCAGCTACGCCAAGGCTCTCCTTTACCTCGGCGGCCGCAGCGAATTCCTCAAGCCATCGAGCCCTCCCGGAGGTTGCGGAAACCATTGATATGTCGGGCAATGAAAAAATAGACACCCATGGTGGGTCCGGTTTGGGCCAGAATCCCTTCGGCCGGCTGAGCGCGGCCGGGCTTCCCGCCGGGTCAGCTCCGCCGGCCGGCCAATCGGCGTGCGCCGCAGCGGCTCCGGCCAAGAACCGCGGCCGGGTGGAGATCAAGCGCACGACGGCCGGTCGCGGCGGCAAGACCGTCACGCTCGTCACGGGTTTTGTCGGCATCGGGCTGCCAGAGAAGGAGCAACTCGCGAAGAAGATGCGCAATGCCGGCGGTTGCGGCGGCACGGTCAAGGACGGCGACCTCGAGATCCAAGGCGATCAACGCGAGACCGTGGCGCGTATCTTGACCGAAGCCGGCTTCCGCCCCGTGTTCGCCGGCGGGTGAACCCGCGAGCGGGCCCACCGGCACCTTTGTACCGCCACGTCTCGGCTTGAGATGAATCGGTCTCTGGTTTGTTCACCTCGACCTTAGACGGGAAATCATCAACCTTCCTGCATCGTCACGGGCCGGCGATCCACTCGCCCCAGCCCGCCATGCTCGTATTCATCGACGAATCTGGAGACCCCGGTATGCCCGCCGGCGGAAGTTGCTCCGAGTATTTTACCGTCACCTTGGTTGCATTCGAAGATCACGAGGAAGCGGCGGTCGTGGAGCAGCGGATCACTTCACTGAAACGAGAGCTGAGGCTACCCGATCATTTCGAGTTTCACTTCAGCAAACTCAAGGCCGGCTGGCGGGAGGCCTTCCTGCGCGCCGTCGCTCCCTACGAGTGGTTCTATTTCTCCGTCGTCATCAACAAGGCGGGTCTGACCGGCAAGGGATTCCAGTTTCCCGACCCGTTCTACAAATACACCTGCGGGCTGGTTTTTCAAAATGCCAAACCGTACCTCAATGATTCCATCGTGGTGATCGACGGCAGCGGCGGACGTGAATTCCGCAACCAGCTCAGAACTTATCTGCGCAAGCGGATCAACGAGGCGGGTGACGGCCAGAAGTTCATTCGCAAAGTCAAACTGCAGGACTCCAAACGAAATCTGCTGCTGCAATTGGCCGACATGGTCTGCGGTGCCGTGGCCCGGGGCTACACTCAGCCGCAGGAGAGAAATCGTTACCGCCGGCTCATCTCCCGCCGCGAAAACCAAGTTCAATTCTGGCCAAAATAAGAAGCCCCCCGACCTATCCTTGCGGAAAGAGCACCTTACGGCGCCGGTTTGGTCTGGGGGCAATTCCGGAGACACTATCGTCACGAACCCGAGGGAAATCAAGTCCACGTTACGGGGGATTTCTGTGGTTTGTCGGTACGAGGAACCGGGGCGTCACAGGACGTCATTTTTGATTTTTTACCGGCTCGCTCGCCTCCGGGCCGGAGTGACACGCAACGGGAGCCATGCGCTGACGGACCGTTGCTCGTCAGGGGCGACTCGCGCAACCCCGGCCCGCCTCGACTTGGAATCGCGTACGCTGCCTTAAGCTGCCCTCAGGTCTCCGACTTCCGATCTCTGTCGTCCGTCCTCCGCCTCCGCCCGATGGCGGGTTAGCCTCCGCGGATTGTCATGAGGGGTGAACCTGCTTTTCCCATGGCCGCCCTTCGCCTGCTCACCAACTCCGTCCGATTCCCGATCGAAACACGGCCAAGCCGGTCAGTCTGGCGCGGCCTCCCGTTGCTTGGCGTCCTGTTCGCCGCGTGGTTCGCACCCCACACGGGCGCGGCTCCGACGATCACCAAGTTTCCCAATTCGCAGACCCTGGCCGTCGGAGCGAGCGTGACGCTGTCCGTCGAAGCCACCGGCACGGCACCGCTCAGCTACCAGTGGTATCGCGGGACCACCGCCATCGCCGGCGCGACGTCGTCCACCCTCACCATCTCCAACGTCCAGCTGGCCGACGCGGGCGTCTACGCCGTCGCCGTCACCGACCCCACGGGCACGGTCCGCACGTTCACCGGTTACAGCCAGGCCTTTGCCGCCGGCAACTACCACAGTCTGTTCACCAAGACCGACGGGACCTTGTGGGCCACGGGCAACAACAGCAGCGGTCAGCTCGGTGATGGCACGAACACCAGCCGGTTCATCCCGGTCAACGTGGCGACCGGGGTCACCGCCGTCGCGGCCGGTGCCCTCCACAGCGTGTTCGTGAAAAGCGACGGCTCGCTGTGGGGTATGGGTTATAATTTCAACGGCCAGCTGGGCGACGGCACCACCAACAACCGCAACACGCCCGTGCAGATTGTCGCCTCCGGCGTCGTCGCCATCGCGGCTGGCAGCTACCACAGCCTGTTCCTCAAGTCCGATGGCACGCTCTGGGCGATGGGTTCCAACTTCTATGGCCAGTTGGGCGACGGGCTCGGCACGAGCCGCTCCAGTCCCGTGCAGATCGCCTTCGACGTGCAGACCATCGCCAGCGGCACCAACCAGAGTTTCTTCATCAAGACGGATGGATCGCTTTGGGCCTGCGGCTACAACGGCAACGGCCAGCTCGGCGACGGCACCACCGCCAACCGCAGCACGCCCGTGCAGGTCGCCACCGGGATCATCGCGGTCTCCTCCGGCATCAACCACACCATTTTTCTCCGGTCCGACGGCACCGCCTGGGGCATGGGTTCCGGCAGCAACGGTCAGCTCGGCAACGACAGTTACAACAGCCGCCTGCTCCCCGTGCAGATTTTTTCCGGTGTGGACGCCGTCGTCGCCGGCAACTTCTCCAGCTTCTTCCACAAGGCCGACAACACGCTCTGGGCCTGTGGCTACAACAACTACGGCCAGTTTGGCGATGGCACGACGATGCAAAGAAGCGCACCCACCCAAGTGGCGACCGGCGTGGCTACGATGAGGGCGGGCGAGTCGTATGCCTTCTTTCTCCGGTCCGACGGCTCGCTGTGGGCCTCCGGTTACAACAGCAACGGCCAGCTCGGCGACGGTTCCTCCGCGTCACGAATCACGCCTCTGCCCGTGCTGGTGTCAACCGACACGCCGGCCGTCCTGAACATCGGATTCGCCCCGACGCTCACCTCGCAGCCGGTCTCCCTGGCCGTCAACGCCGGTTCGATTCATGCGCTATCAGTGACCGCTGGAGGCGGCACTCCGCTGTTCTACCAATGGTACAAGGATGGCACCGCCATCCCGGGCGCGACGGGCTCCACCTTCTCCATCGGGTCGTTCTCACTCGACCGGGTGGGCGCCTACACGGTGACGGTCACCAACAGCTATGGCAGCGTCACCAGCCCGACGGCGAATCTCACGATCATCTTGCCGGTGGTGACTCCGCAGATTGCCGTGGCCGACAAGGCGGTTTCCTTGGCGGCCACGACCGGCGGCGCGGGAACCGCCACCTGGCAGCTCTCCACGGACGGCGGCACCACGTGGACCACGCTCACCAACAGCGAAACCTACGCCGGCACGGACTCCCTCGCGCTCCGGATCCCCAACGTGACCCGCGCGATGGCCCACCACCTCTTCCGCTACCAGATCACCTCCGGCAGCGGGGTGGCGACCAGCGCTCCGATCAGCATCACGGTCATCGCCTCGCCGCTCGAAATGCCCACGGCCCTCACGCTCGACCGCACCAGCGGCCGGCTCTACGTCACCGACGCCGCCGCGCAAACCGTGCTCGCGGTTTCGACCGACCTGAAGCTCTCCGTCGTCGCAGGCAGGTTCGGCGAAACGGGCACGGCCAACGGACCCGCTGCCAGCGCGCGGTTCCACGAGCCCTCCGGCCTCGTGCTGACTGGCGCCGGATCGCTCATCCTCGCCGACACGTCCAACTCCTCGATCCGCGAGATCAACTCAGGCGGCGCGGTCAGCACCTACGCCGGCCAGAGCGGTTCCGCCGGTTCGATCGACGGCAACACCGCCGCCGCGCGCTTCCAAGCCCCCCTCGGTCTGGCCGCCGACCTGTCCGGCAACTTCCTCGTCACCGACCAATCCGACCACACCGTGCGTCTGATCGGTGGCGGCATGGTGCAGACATTGGCCGGCCGCGTGGGCATCCCGGGTGTCGCCGACGGCCAGGGCACCGCGGCCAGCTTCAACGCGCCCAGTGGCATCGCCGTGCGGCGCGACAATTTCGCTTCCATCAGCTGGAACGGCGGCACCAACAGCTACGGCACGACCTTTGTCGCCGATCAGGGCGGCCACACGATTCGCACCATCACTTCCACGGGCTTGGTCGGCACCTACGCCGGACTCGCCGGCACGCCCGGATTCGCCAACGGCAACCGCACCTCCGCCCGCTTCCGCCAGCCCGCGGGCCTTGCCTTCGACAGCAGCGGCAACCTCTTTGTCGCCGACACCGGCAACCATGTCATCCGTCGGATCGACGTCTACGGCAACGTGACCACCTTTGCCGGCAGCCCCGGTGGCGGCGGTCTGATGGACGGAACCGGCGCGCAAGCGCAGTTTCTCCATCCCGAGGGCGTGGCGGTGGATGCCGCAAACAATCTCTACGTCGCCGACACTGGCAACGGCGTGCTCCGCATGATCACGCCCGCCGGCAAGGTCTCGACGCTGCTCATCCTCGGCAATGTCCCCACCATCACCACGCAACCCGCGGGCCTCAGCCTCACGACCGGATCAAGTGCCGCGTTCTCCGTCGGCGCGACCGGTGAAGGCACGCTCTCCTACCAATGGAAGAAGGATGGCGCGCTGATCCCCGGCGCCACGAGCTCCACTTACTCGATCGCGTCCGCCACCGCAGGCCATGCCGGCACCTACACGGTCGCCGTGGCCAACAACTGGGGTGCCACCGAGAGCGCAAGCGCCACGCTCGCGGTGACGACTCCGCCGCCGCCGCCCAGTGGAGGCGGCTCGAATGGCTCGGGTGGTGGTGGTGGCGGCGGCGCACCGACTTTGCCCTTTCTCGTGCTGCTCGGATTGATGGCGGCGGTCCGCTTCCTCCGGCAGCGTTCCAACGTCTGAAGTTGCGCAGCGCTCAGCCGCCCCGAACCCAATCCGGTTTGTAACGTAATACGTTACAAGTTGCCGGGTGGCTGCGGAACCGCCGGGGGCAGAAAAATCGGGCATTGATAACATACGGTTCAGCGAGCTATCTGGAGGCAGCGGGCCAAGCCACCGGAGGTTTTATCCGGAGTCTGAATTACACTGTTAGCCAAATGATCGCCGCTGATCCCGCTCTCATTCAGGTTGTCCGCGAGGATCTTCGATACCTCTTCTCGAAATGGCCGAAAGGGGAGATCAGTGACGACGAACTTCGCCGCAGCAGCTGCGTCCTTCGCCGGTTACTGACCTACTCGGACCTCCACAAGGTCTGGGTCACCCTCGTTGGTAAGAAGGAATTTCTCGTTCCAAGCACCTGGATTGAGATACGTGATCCGCGGCGTTTGCCGGAGATCGATTTTGCGACTGCTTCGCCTGCCGAATCCTCGCCCGGAAATCGATTATTCTCAGTGGTAGTGTATCGTAAAATTCAAAATGGCGATGAGCCTATCCGACTGATGGAGGAGGCGCCGACCCCACTTTATACGTATCTTTTCCAAAAAACCGCTATCGTCGAAGGAGTTCCGGCATCTCGTAATGACATCGTTCAGTTTGTTGCGAACAAACTCGGCGGAGCGCACTATGATATAGTCCACCAAAAGCCGAGCGATAAGGCGCTAGACGCGATTCGGAAATTCGAAGTCATGAATCGAAAGGCTGCTATGCACGAGCTGCTGTCTTACGGCCAACAGCTTGAACGCTCCGAATCAGCACATGAACTTTTGCAATCGATAGATGAGAAAGGCTAGGGCCTCAAGGGCGTCAGGTTGAGGTTGCCTGGCTCGGTGGCCCCTGGCCCGGAGTGGCGATCAACAGTGATCTTCCTGTTAGATTGGGTACCGCGCGGGCCCGCCCCGAACCCAATCCGGTTTGTAATTTAATGAGTTACAAGTTGCCGGGTTGCGCGTGGCTGCGGAACCGCCGGGGGCGGAAAATCGGGCATTGATAACCTACGGGCTAGCAAGCTATCTGGAGGCAGCGGGCCAAGCCACCGGAGGTTTTATTCGGAGTCTGAATTACACTGTTCGGCAAAAAAGGCGACGCACACATGTCATTCCTACGGCATATCGCTGATTCACATCTGCTCCTTGGCTTGTCTATCGCGCTATGCTTTTGCGCTGCGATCAGCATTTGTGACACGCGCGTCTTTCAAGGTAGGCGATCTGGCCTGCTTCCGCCCGATCAGCCTAATCTTCCCCGCTGGGTTGGGCTTTTCCACTTTCTCTATTGGGGACTTCTGATCGCCATAGCAGTTATCGATTGGAAGGTGGCGTTGTTCCTTTGGGTCGTGCTGTTCGCGCTGAAAGTTTCACCGATACTCGAAAACGTCGGCTGGCTTATTATCCGTCCTTTTCTGCCCAAGCATTTGAAGAATCTTCGATGGCTATGAGTCTGCGTGCAAAAAGGCGAACCAGTAGGAATGAGAAGGCGTAGAGCGTCTCGCGTGAGAGCGGGAGACGGATAATCTACGTCTTTATGAACGCGAAACAGATCACGATTGGAATCGATCTCGGGGACCGCCGTCATGCGGTATGCGTC
>JAUXOH010000207.1 GCA_030682505.1 Candidatus Didemnitutus sp.
CCCCATTATTTGCTGGCCAAAGCCGTCCGTCCCGGAGCAGGGCGCATTTCCGCTCCCGGCCAGCCACCGGCGCGGAGGACCACGCCGGGGAATCCCGGCCGACGCCGGAGCGGGCCCAAATTCGACTCGCGGCGAGAGCCAAACCTCGCACGCTCGCGGGATGCCGTCGTCCCTGCTTCGCCTTCTCTTGGCCGCACTCGCCGGCCTCTGTCTTTGGTCGGGCGCCTTCGCCCAAGTCGCCTCGGCCCCGGATCCCGCTTCCGCCGAGCCGGCTACGCGCACGCTCTATCTGGTGCGCCACGGGTTCTACGACCGGGAACCTGACGTCGACGAGCGCGTCGGCAATGCGCTGAACGACCTCGGGCGAATCCAAGCCGCGCTGACCGGGGATCGCCTGCTTGGCTTTCCCGTCAAGTTCACGTCCGTCACCAGCAGCGAGTTCGCCCGGGCCTGGGAAACCGGAGACATCATTGCCTCGATTCTGGGCAAAGAATGCCTGCGCAACGCCAATTTGAACGAGACCACGCCCGCCGGCGTCGGCGTGGCGCCCAAGAGTGTCGATTTTTCCGCCAAAGCGCGCCTAACCGCGGCGTGGGATTTCTTCGCCAAGCCCAACACGGACGGACCCACCCATGAATTGCTCGTCTGCCACGGCAACGTCATCCGTTGGTTCGTCTGTCGCGCGCTGGGGGTTGATCTGACCCATTGGACCCAGTTCGAAATTGCGAACGCCTCGATCACGATGATCCAGATCCGGCCCGATGGCACGGTCCGCGTGCAACTCTTCAACGACGTCTCCCATGTGCCGGTGGCGCAGCAGACGTGGAGCGGCCGCGGTCCGTCCTGGCCCCTGCCCTCGCAGCCGAAACCGAACTGAGCGCACCGGCGGGATGGCCGCCCCATGCGGGCCGGCTTACTTGTGATCCCACGGAAACGAAACCTTCAGCTTGGGATACTTCCACAGCTGCACGATTTCGAACATCTTGCCCGGATTGCAGATTCCGCGGGGATCGAGCGCCTGTTTCACCGCCTGCATCGCCTTCACCTGCGCCGCGGAGTGCTGCAGCCGGAGGAAGGGCGTCTTGGCGAGGCCGATGCCGTGCTCGCCCGAGATCGCGCCGCCCAGCGCCACAACCGTCTTCATCAAGTCGTGCACCGCGGCTTCCGCGCGTTTCACCTCCGCAGCGTTGTCGCGGTGATACATGATGTTCACATGCAAATTGCCGTCGGCCACGTGGCCGAAGGTGGGAATCGCCAACCGGGAGCGGCGCTTCAGCCCCGCGAGGTAGCGCGCGAACTTCACGTAGTTGCGCATCGGGATGACGATGTCCTCATTCAGTTTGGAGTCACCCAGTTCGAACATGGCGCCGGAGCACTTGCGTCGGACGGCCCAGAGTTCCTCGGCCTCGGCGCGGTCGCGCGCTTCGCGGAAACCGAGCGCGGTTCTTTCCGCCCAGGCCAGCACCGCGGCCTTGCCCTCCTCGATTTCGCTCACGCCGCCGGCGAACTCGAGCAAAATGACCGGCCGTCCCGCCTGTCCCGGAAACACGCTCCGGCCCGTGGCCCGTTCGGCGCAGACGACACTCTCGCAATCGAGAAACTCACAGATGGCCGGCTGCACGCGGGCGCGGAAGAGCACGCGCGCGGCCTTCAGGGCCGTCACCTCATCCTTGAACGAGGTGAGGAGGGTCCAGCGGGCGGCGGGTTGCGGAATGAGCTTGAGCACGGCTCCCGTGACGATGCCGAGCATGCCCTCGCTACCGATCCACAGGTCGCGCAGATTGAATCCGGCCGCAAATTTCTTGGTCGCCGTGCCCCACTCCACGAACTCGCCGGTGGGCAGGAAGCCCCGCAACGCGATGACGAAGTCGCGCGTGACGCCATATTTGCCGCCGTGCATGCCCCCGGCATTGCAGGCGATGTTGCCGCCGAGGGTGCAATAGGCCTTGGAGGACGGATCCGGCGGGTAGAACCAACCTTTTTTCGCGGCGGCCTGCTGCAACGCGAGCGTGGAGGCGCCCGCCTGCACGGTGGCGAGCCCGGCCTCGGCGTCGATTTGCACGCGGCGCAGCTTGGTCGTGTCGACCACCCAGCCGCCGCGCACGGGAGCCGCGGAGCCCATCAGCGTCGTGCCCCGACCCCGCACCGTCACCGGCACGCGGTGTCGGTTCGCGAGCCTGAGCACCGTGCCGATTTCCTGCTCGGCCCGCGGCGTGATCACCGCCACCGGCAGAAACGAAACCTTGCTGCTGTCGAACGAGGCGGCCCAGCAGCCCGGGGCCGAGGTGTCGACGGACGCGCCGAGGCGCCGTTTCAATTGTCGGGTCGCGGTGACGTGCGGAGTTTTCATCGGGAGCAACCGAAGGACTAAAGCCGACGCCGGGTCACCTGCAAGCAGGCACCGGGTTTTGACAAAGATGGCCGCCCGCCGGTGGTTCAGCCCGTTTCACCCTGGGTGAGTTCGATCGCGAGCGTGCGGCAGCCCTTGAGGTCGGTCTTGCCGGTGCCGAGCATGGGAATCTGGTCCACCTTCCGAATGATCCGCGGCACCCAGAGATTGGGCAGACCGGCTTCGAGGAGTTTGGCGCGCACTTGGTCGGCCGTGACATCCTGCGTGGTGAGGAGCACCAAGGCTTCACCCTTCGAGGCGTCGGGAATCCCGGTGATCACCGCCGTCGGTCCTTCATTTTGATCCCAGCCGAAGAGCTCGGCGATGCGGGTTTCAATCGTGCCGTGCGGGATCATCTCGCCGCCGATTTTCGAGAAGCGCGACAACCGCCCCTCGATGTAGACAAAGCCATCGTCGTCCATCCGCCCGAGATCGCCGGTGATGAACCAGCGGTCCTTGAACGCGGCGGCCGTCTTCTCGGGGTCCTTGAGGTAGCCGGGGAAAATATTGGGTCCCTTCAACCAGAGCATGCCGGTCGAGGACATGGGCAGCTCGTCGCCGGTGTCGGGATCGACGATGCGCGCCGTGACTCCGGGCAGGAGGCGACCGACCGAGCCGGTGCGTTTCCCGTCCTGCGGCTCCGCCACCGACGTATTCACCGGAGGGTTGTGCTGGTTCACGCTGGCCACGGGGGTGGTTTCGGTGAGGCCGTATCCTTGAAGCACCTCGATCCCGAGTTGCTCGAGGAAGGCATCGTAGAGTTCCATCGGCAACTTCTCCGCGCCGGTCACGACGAGATGGAGCGACTTCAATTCCTCGCGGGTCCCTTTCTTGAGGAAGGGCCGGATGAACGTCGGCGCCCCGACCATGACGGTGGCTTTTTCCTGGTGGATGGCCTCGACGATCTTCCGGGTTTCCAGCGGGCTCGGAATCGTGACGACCTGGCAACCGCGCAGAATCGGATACCAGAGCGTCACGGTGAAGCCGAAGGAGTGGAAGATCGGCAGGCACCCGACGATGATGGCGGTCTCCGGGAGAATGGAGAGCGAGGAGACCTGCGTGCAATTCGAGAGGATGTTGCGGTGGGTCAGCACGACGCCCTTGGGTTCGCCCGAACTGCCGCTGGTGAACAGCAGCCCCGCCTCCTCGTGATCACCGACCTTGGGCAACCCGAGCAAATCGGCATACCACTGATTCGGCAGCAGGTAGGCGCCGAGCAGCCACGGGATGATGGCTTTCTTGCCGCCCATCGCCTCGATTTCCTTCTTCAGGTCGAGCGTGTTTTCCGGGAAGGGAAAATTCGGCACCTTGGCGCGCATCGCGTCCGCGGTGATGATGGTCTTGATCTCGCCGATGCGCAGGGCGGCCTCGACCGCGGCGCGGCCGACGGTGAAATTCAGATTCACCGGGATCTTGCCGGCGCAAGCGATGGCGAGATTGGCAATGTGGGCCCCTGCTCCGGGAGGCAGGACGATCCCCACGCGCCTTTCCGGGACATTTTTCCGGATTCGCCGGGAAAGGGCGGCGGCGACCGCGAGCAACTGGGCCGCGGTGACCGGCTTGCGCTCGGCGGTGCGATCTACCAACTCGATGTGGCGGGGGCGCTTGGCCAGCGCCCGCACGCACTCGCGGGCAAGGTGACGTTTGAGCAACGGCCGCTCTTGAAACGCCTCTTCGCCCAAATCGAGCAAGGCGCGGCGCGCGAAGGCGTGATCCGCCCGACCCACCGGCATGGGCGCGCCGAAGATCACGCAGACATCCGTCGGCATCAGGCGCGGGGTCTTGCGGAGATATTTGTTGCCGGCAAAGGAGAACATGGAGCCCCACAGGCCGTCGATCACCGCCGGCACCACCGAGGCGTGGGCCTGCCGCGCGATCTGCTCAAAACCGCGCTGCAGCAGCATCAGCTGTCCCGTGCGCGAAATGGCGCCCTCCGGGAAGACGCAGACGAGTTCACCGTTCTTGATCGCTTCCACCGCCAGCCGGATGCCCTTCATCGGCTTGTCCGTGGCAACGGGAATCTGCCCGGCCGCACGGAACCAAAAACGCAGGGTCGGACTCTTCGCCAAGCCGGCGAAGGCGACGAACCGGATCGGCCGCGGGGAGGCAATCTGCAACACCACGGCATCGACGTAGGAAAGGTGGTTGCAGATCAGGAGCGCGCCGGTGGGCGGGATGTTCTCCGCGCCGCGGGTTTTCACCCGGTAGAAGATCGGGCCAAAGAAACGCATCACCGTGCACACCGTCTGGTTTGGCAGATGCCACAGGGCATAGGCCACCATCACCAAGGTGATGCCCGCGAGGACGAGAAATTGCACCGAGGTGGACCACGCCAGCATGTCATCCGCGGCGAGAACCCAATAGAGTCCGGCCGCGCCGAGACCGACCGCGCTGTCGAGCAGGCTGACCCCGGCCAACACGCGGCCGCGACGATGAGCACCCGCCCGGTGCTGCACAAAGGCGTAGAGGGGCACGAGGAAGAGGCCCGACGCGAAACCCGCGTAGATCAGCAGCGCCGTGAAGGGGCCCGTGCCCGGGGTGGTGATGCTGAGCGCGAGCAAGGCGCCACCGAGCATGAGGCCGCCAATCGGACC
>JAUXOH010000010.1 GCA_030682505.1 Candidatus Didemnitutus sp.
ACGGCCACTGGCGTTGATCCGGGGACCAAGCCGAAAAGCAATATCCACCGGCGTCACCCCCTGCTCGGGTTTGAGACCCGCGACTGACATCAGGGCTCGCAAGCCCGGGCGCGCGGTCTGCGCGAGCACTTGCAGCCCATGCCGGGCAAAAATCCGATTTTCGCCGTTCAGGGGCACAAGGTCCGCGATCGTGCCCATGGCAACCAGATCCAGGTAGTCGCGCAGCTTGATGTCGGTGACACCGGGAAACTCCTGCACCCGGAGCTCCTTGAGCAACCCATGCAACAATTTGAACACCAGACCGACCGTGCAAAGGTGCCGCCACGTGAGATCCTCCGGTGTCTCGTGGACATGCGGATTGATCAGCAAGACATCCGCGCCGGGCAGCTCTTTCGAACGGTGGTGATCCACCACGATGACGTCGATTCCGAGCTCCCGCAGGTGGGCGATCTCGTCGTGCGAATTGGTGCCGCAATCGAGCGCCATGAACAAATCCGGCTTGGCTCCCTTCCCCAATGCACGGTCAATCGCCACCCGTGTCAGGCCGTAGCCTTCATCGAGCCGCCGGGGCACGACGAAGGTCGGTGTGAGACCGAGGCGCCGCAACACGCCGACCAGGAGCGCGGTGCTGCTGACGCCATCGACGTCGTAGTCTCCCAGCACGACGACAGATTCCTTGCGCTCGAGGGCAACGATCAGCCGCGCGACCGCAGGCCTGATGTTGGTGAGCAGAAAGGGGTCGCCCAGCGTGGCGAGCGTGGGTTTCAAGAACTGTCTGGCCCGCTCAGCTTCTTCGTGCCCATTGCGCAGCAGGAGCTGGGCGACGATTTCACTCGTCCCCAGTTCACGCGCGAGCGACGCCACCGTGCCAGTGGGAGCCGCCGTATGGGTCCATCGCATCGTCATTGATGGCGGGGGCCTCACCGCACGTTCGCCGTTGAGACGGCGCGCGTGGCTCATGGTGCCCTTGCCGGTCAAATCACTCGGAGGCGCGGGAAGAACCAGCCCACTCGTATTTCGGTGTGATATCGTGCGCCTCGACGTGCTTCCGGTCGCCCTTGTGCCACCAGTAGAAGGTCTGGGCGGCGATGAAGATCGACGAGAAAGAGCCAGTGATGATGCCGATCATGAAGGTGAAGGCCAGGTCACGGAGCACGCCACCGCCGACCAGGAACAGGGCCGCGGCCGCGAGCAGCGTCGTGAAGCTGGTCATGATGGAGCGGGAGAAGACGCGGGAGATGGAAAGGTTCACGATCGCGCGCAAATTGCCGGTCGGGTTGAGCTTCAGCTCCTCGCGGATGCGGTCGAAGACGACGACGGTGTCGTTCACCGAGTAACCGATGATGGCGAGGATGGCCGCAACCATCGGGGCGTTGAACTGGCCTCCGAAGAGCACGAACATGCCTACGGTCATCAGCACGTCGTGCACAGTGGCGACCACGGCGCCCATGCCGAAGCCGAACTCGAAACGGAACGCGATATAGAGCAAGATCGCCAGCAGCGAGAGACCCAGCGAGAGCGCGGCGTTGCCCGCGATCTCCTCGCCGATGGTCGGGCCGATCGCCGTCTTGCCGTCCATGTCGAACTTGGCGGCCGGGAAGGCGTTCTGCATTGCAGCCACGAACTTGTCGGCGTCGCCGTAGGGCATGTCGACCTTGAGCACCGGTGAGCCGCCGCCGAGCTGGCTTTGGTAGGACGGACTGATGTCCTTGATGCCGACCTTGGCCGCCGCCACGCGGATCTGGGAAATCTCAACCTCCTGGGCGTAGAGCAGGGTCACCTGGTCACCCCCGGTGAAGTCGATGCCCATGACCTTGTCGGAGCGGACAAAGAGCATGCCAACGCCAATCAGCACAATCGCCCACGAGACAATGAAGGCAGGCTTGCCATACTTCATCCAGTCAACGTCGACCCTCTTGAAAATATGCAGCATGGGCAGACGCTTGAGCGTGCCGCCATCAATCAGCATGTTGAGAATCACGTGACCGAAGATCAGCACGCTGAAAAGGGTCGAAAACACGCCGATCGCGAGGGTCACGCCGAAGCCCTTGATCGGACCGGTGCCGAGTGCGATCATGACGCCGCAAATCAGCAACTGGGTCAGGTGCGCATCAAAAATCGTCACGAACGCCTTGTCGTAACCCGCGGCGTGGGCCACCCCGAGTGACTTGCCGAGGTTCAGCTCCTCGCGCATGCGCTCGAAGATCAGGATGTTCGCGTCCACCGCCATGCCGATCGTGAGCACAATACCCGCCAGACCCGGCAAGGTCAGCGTGGCGCCCAAGGCGGCCATGGTGCCGAGGATGACCACCAAATTGATGGCGAGCGTCAGGAGCGAAACGACACCGCCAACGGTGTAGTAGGTCACCATGAAGGCGCAAACGAGCACCGTGCCGAGAAGGGAAGCCTTCACACCATTGCTGATCGCGTCCGTGGCGAGCGACGGGCCGACTTCATACTGCTCCTTGACCTGCAACGGCAGATCGAGGGGATTGTTCAGCACGTTGGCGAGGTCGATGGCCTCGCGTTGCGAGAACGAGCCGGAGATTTCGGCGCTGTCGCTGCTGATCTGTTCACGGACCGTGGGCGCGGAGTAAAGTTTGCCGTCGAGGACGATGGCGAGGCGACCGGTGCGACCGGTGCGCTTGTTCTCATCCGCGATCGTCTTGGTCACTTGCGAGAACTGCGCCTGTCCTTCCTTGGTGAACCGAAGGATGATTTTGAAGCGACCGAACTCATCCATCACCGGATAGGAGTCCGACACGCCTTCGCCCGTCATTTCGGGAATGCGTTTTACGAAGAGTTCTTCGATTGAAGAATCACCCGTGCGGGACTCCATCTCGAGCGCCATGACTTCGTAGCCTGGAGGTGTTTCGGACGGCGGAGCCGCGAAGGGATGCACCAGCTTGAAATCGAGGCGGGCGGGTTTCTTCAGGCTGTCGACGACCGCAGGATTGTCCTTGGTCGAGATGCCCGCGAGCTGCACTTCGATGCGATTGGCGCCCGCAGCGCGGATGATCGGCTCGGTCACGCCGAGACCGTTGATGCGATTGCCGATGATCTCGATGGCCTTGGCGAGTTTGTCGTGCCGAACCTCGGTGCTTTCGTGCGCCACGGCTGCTTCGTCCACCTCGAGGGTGAAAGCGACGCCGCCCTTGAGATCGAGGCCGAGTTGGAGACGGCCCTTCGACTGACGGAGCAGTTCGTCGAGGAGGATGTTGTTGCGCTTCTCCACATTCTTCAGATTCGCCTCGAGGCGGATTTCCGGGAAGAATTGCGAAAGGTCGATCTTCTCCTCGCGACCGATCTGCTTGAGGGCAATGAAGGTGGTGGGAGCTTGGCCCGCTTGGACCCGCGCGCTGGCCTTGGTCATCAACTGGATGAACTCGGACTGCTTGGCGGAGGCCTCGCTGAGGACGTATTGCCCGAAGTCGCGGTCCTTCAGGGGGAGGAGGGAGGAGACGGCCCAGACCACAATCGCGCAGGACAGAATCAGTTTCCAGAGGTTTCGACGGAGCATGTTTGTTATTTGTTAAAGGGGTGAAAGAAACGCGCAGCCGGTCCACAACGGAGCCGACCAGTCATTCGCCGACCGGGCAAATCAGGCGCCGTCCTTCTTGACCATGGCATGCACGAAACCCTTGCCGATTTCGAGC
>JAUXOH010000024.1 GCA_030682505.1 Candidatus Didemnitutus sp.
GAACCGACCATCGGCCTCGACGTCATCTCGCAGCGCAACGTACGCGACTTCCTCCGCGACTACAACCGGAAGAACAGGACGACCATCTTGCTCACGAGCCACTACATGGCGGACATCTCCCAGTTGTGCGAGCGCGTCATCGTCATCGACCACGGCAAGAAGATCTACGACGGCGCCCTTGACCGCATCGCCGGGGCGGGGGCGCGTCAGCGCATCATCAAGTTCAAGCCCCGTCCGGGCCTGAGCGGGGAACCGGCGACGTTCCCGCCCGCCTGGAAACCGTTGCACGGCGAGATCAAGATCTGCGACGACGGCGAGATCCTCCTGCACGTGCCGAGCGAAAGCGTCACCACGGTCTGCCAGCAGATCCTCGCACAGGGCGCCGTGGATGACATCACGATCCAGGATGTCCCGCTCGAGGACATCATCAGCGAGATTTTCTCGCGCGGTGCGGTGACGAAGTAGGACCAGGTCGGGTCCGAGCGGCGCTTACTCCGCCAAGGTCGTGCGCACCAAGGCCGTCAGCGCCGCGACATTGAACGGTTTCTCGATCACCACCGCCTCGCCCGGCGGCACATCGTGGGGAGCCGCATTGATCGTGGTCAGGAACGGACGGATGCCGGGCTGCAATTTCCTGGCCTGCCGCACCCACTCCAGCCCACCCGGTCCGGAGCGGGTCTCGATCTCCGTGATGAACCCCTCGAAACTTTCGGAATTGAGCAGCTCCTGCGTCTTGGCCGCGGACGAGCTCTGCACCACCCGGTAGTCGCGACCCAGCACCATCGCCAGCGTGTCGGCCACGCCGGCATTGTCATCGTGCACCAACAACGCCGGCCGCAGCATCGGGTCGAAGGCCCCGTAGCGTTTCAGGGCGGCTAGCAGCAGTTCGGGGGGGGTTTCTCCCTCGCGGCCCAGTTCGGCATAGCCGAGGCGCAGGCCTGCGGCGGGGTCGAAGAACCCGCGCAGTTTGCGCAAGCGCGCGCGCAGGTTCAGTCCGCCGGTGGCGAAGACCACGCCGATGCGTTGCGCGTCGTAGGGACCGACCAACTCGTGGGGGCCCAGTGCCGCGCGCAACGCCGAGATGCGTCGCAACGCCCCGTTGCGTCCGTCCGCGACCTCAAGCAAAGCAATGCTGCACGGGGTCTTTTCGGCCCGGGAACGATAGACTTCCCGCTGCATCCCATCGAGCAGCTTGGCCTGTTCCGGCGTCAGATCGTGGAGCACGATCACCCAGGCGCCACTGGCGACCTCGGTCATGCGCCGGGCTTCGCCATAGATCAGTTTGCCGTCCGCGCGCAGGTGAAAACTCTCCGCTCCCAATTCAAGTTCGTCGAAGGGCACCGGGGCATCGCCCAACCAGCGCAGGGCCGATTCATTCGCCACGATCGGTCGCCGATCGAGTCCATAGGCCGCAATGCCCACCGGCGCCTGGTTGAGGAGCAAACGCAGGAGCTCGCGACTCCGCCCGGCATCGCGCAAGCGCTGCGCCTGGGTGAGCGCCACGCTGAGAAAATCAGCCAGCCCGGCGAGCAGATGCAGATCTTCCGCTCCGAATTGGCGGCGTTCGCTGTTGGCGCCGACCTGCAAGCGGCCCAGCACCGCCGCGTCGCCCGTCAACGGCAGCGCCAGGGTACCGGCGTGAAACTGCTCGCCCGCTTCCCCTACTTCGCGCTGCAACACGACCTGCAATTGTTCAAAGCCCGTCGATCGATCGAGGGCGCTTTGCAGGCCGGCGACAAAGCGATCAAAGTCGTCGAATTGCGAAAACGCCCGGGCCAAGGCGCGAAGGGCGATGGGACCGCTGAGCGAAATGTTGTCCGGGGCGAGAGGCATCAGGAAGACTGCGGAAGATAAACCCGGAAGGTGGTGCCTTTGCCGGGCAAGCTCGAGACTTGAATCTCGCCGTGATGGTGCTGCACGATGCGTTTCACGATGGCAAGGCCGAGGCCCATGCCGCTTTTTCCGCGCCGCTCGCCGGTGGACTTCGTGGTGGTAAACGGCTCGAAGATGCGGGGCAGAACCTGGGGATCAACCCCCGGGCCATTGTCGTGCACGGTGGCACAAAGCTGCGGCCGGGGAACATCTTCCGTCCGCAGCTCGAGGGTGATCTCCAGGCGGCTCTCGGGCCGGCCGTTCATCGCCTGCAGGGCGTTTTGCACAAGATTGAGGAACACCTGCAACAATTGACTGTGGTTGCCATTCACGGCCGGAAGCATCGCCGGCCGGAAGTCCAACGTCACTCCCGCGCGGTCGATTTCCGGGCGCACGATCTCGACCACCGTGCGCAACACGTCGGCCAAACTGACCTTGATCATCTCCACTTTGTTGCTCTCCGCAAAGGCCGCGACGTTTTCGACGATGTTCGCAATCCGACTCACATCGCGCTGCACGACCTTGCTGAACTCCCGCAACGATTCCGGGTCGGGGGTCTGTTCCTTCAAGAGCGCGGAAAAAGTCTGGATCGAGGTGAGTGGATTGCGCAATTCGTGTGCCAGGCCAGCGGCCAAGGTGCCGAGCGCAATCAACTTGTCCGTCTGACTGGCGCGGCGCTCGAACTGGCGCGACCGCAACGTCACCGCAATCTGCAGACAGATTGATTCTAACAAGGACAGTTCCGCCTGCGTATAGCGCACATGATCCGCCCGTTCACCGAGCAACAGCACTCCGGAAAGAAAATCATCACTCGCGATCGGGAGCACGGCGTTGACCGGCAGTTTCGCGCGAAAGTCTTCCAGCTGCGACACCGTGTCCGGGTCGAACTCCATCTCCGACCCATCAAAAAGCAACGGCTCCATCCGTTCCTGGAACACGCGGGTCAGCACGGAGTCGATGGGCAGACTGCGCTGGCACCGCGGCCAGCCGGCGACCGCCCGCAACTGGTAGTCGCGATCAAATTCCGTCCGCACAAAGATGGCCGCCGCCTCGAGATTGAACGCCCGCACGATCTCCGGCGCGAGATGCTCGAAGATCTCCTGTTCGCTCCCGATCGATCCAATGCGCGCGCCGAGTTCGCGCAGCTTCTTCTGCTGGGTGTGGCGTCGCCGCAAATAGGTCTGCGCCAGAATGCGGTCCGCCATGCGATGCAATTTCGGGACCGACCAAAAGAAGAACCAGCAGACCATCAGGCTGCCGAGGAAATTGGCGAAGAGCTGTGCCTGGCTGATCTCAAACTCCAACAGCGGACCGATCGTGCTGAGGAGCAACAGGTAGATCACGGACAAGGTCGCGCTCAAACCGAGATAAACCCCGGCGTGGACAAAATCATACGCGACCAAGGGCAGTTGGTAACGCGACACGGCATGCGCCATGATCAGCAGGTAGACGAAGACCAGAAGATTGCCGAAGGGCTGCAGCGGCACGCCATACCACAGGGGGAAGTTGGTGGCCCCGCCGCCAAACCCGACAATCGAGGCCAGCATGATGGTGCGGAGTTGCGTCGCGCGGGAACCCTGGGCCAAGCGCAGATTCCGAATCAGGAGGATCCCGGCCTGGAGCGTGAAGCCGCCAAACATCGCCAGGTAGAGCCAGTAATACGGCCCCGCCTGCGGCCAGAAGGGAAAGGACAAAATCGGCCCGACATCCGCCACCATCAGTGGCGTCAGGCTCATCGCCGCCAAGAAGGTGGAGACCACGTAGCCGCCCCGCACCCACCACGGGTGATCTTCCCCGCACAGATCCGAAATGAAATGATAGAAACTGACCGGCACGAAACAGGCGAAGACCGTGAGGGCGCGGGTAAAAAAGAGCGCGCGCGTGGGATCCCCGCTGATCTGCCAAAAGAAATACGCGGCCGACCAACTGCCCGTCGCCAACGCAAAGACCGCAAACCGGAGATTCAGGCTGTTGTTCCGCCCCCGCACCATCACCGCAAAGGCCAGCAGACCGGCGGCCAAGAAATTCAGCAGCGAAGAGATGACAAGGTAGGTGGTCACTTCTGTGCCTTGATCACGACCGCCTGGTTGCCCAGCGAATGGAAATTCTCCCGGACCTTGAATCCCGCGTCGATGGCGAGTTCAGCGAGTTCCGTTTCGGAGAAAAACGCGTAGTGCCCCACCTCCTCCTTCATCCGGATCTTCCCGGCCGCGCGGAGGAGATTGCGCGCGCGCTCCAGTTCCTCGGTCGAGATCTGCTGGGTCATGAAGTCCCGATAGATGACCGACATGTCGCAATGCGGCTTCATGCTCGAGGCCACGATCACCGCGCCGGGTCGGGCGACGCGGTGCAGTTCACGCAGGAGCAATTGAGGCCGCCGCAAATAGGAGAGCACCAGACTGCAGCAAACGACATCAAACGTGTTGTCGGCAAAGGGCAGGCGCGGCGCGCTCTGCCCCTCGGAAAGATCGTTGAAGTCAAAACGCAAATAGCCGATGCCGGGCGGACCGCCGCGCCGGACCTCGTCCAGGTGCCGGTCGAGTGTTGCCAGGTGGTGACCTTGCGCATCCTGCAACCCGCGATCGGTGAGATCGAGCCCGACGTAGAGCGAGGGTGCCTCGGCTGCAGTCTTCACCTGTCGCTGGCGCATGGCTTCATGCAACACCCAGCGGCCGAACATGCCATTGCCACAGCCCGCATCGAGCACGGTGGCACCCGGGCGAAACGCGCAGAGGCGGCCGATGAGTTCCATGTATTGGCGGTAGTCCTCGGATTTCTCGAGCACACTGTATTTCTCGAGATAACCGGACCAGAAAACCGATTCGCTTTCCGCCGGCATCTCGGACCGGCGCAAGCGTTCACGTTCCTGCTTGTTCTGCTGCAAGATCAGTTTCTTGTCCGGAATGGTCAGTTTGGCCTGCTCCTCGCCGGGATATTCCGACGGACTGAGACACGCCCAGACCACGCGACGGAAAACCTCCTCGGCGGCGCGGGGATTCTCTCGCACTTCATGCATCGCCCCCTCGATCGCCACCAACCGGGCGAGCGGCTGATCCTCGGTCGCCCGCACCACCTCGTGGTAGTCAACCCACACGTCGTTCATTGCGAAGAAATAAACCAGCGGCACGCGCAGCGCCGCAATGTCGGCAATCGTTCCGGCGAGGTCGTGCATGCTGGTATCGACCGCCGTGCCGAGAAAGATTTCGCCGTTGATATCGAAACCCAAGATGTCGGTCAGTCCCCAGTGCCTGCCCTGCAGGTAGGTACCGAAAATGTCCTCTTTGTAGACCTCGCGCAACGTGTGCTGCATGTTGACGACCCCCACCACGCTGATGAGTCGACGAATCCGTGTCTCACTCGCGGCGGCCCGAAAGGCACAGCGCGCCGACAGGCTGTTTGACACCAGCACCGCATCACCCGCAAAGCCGTTTCCTTCCAGAAAATCGTAACAACCGATGATGTCGTCCACCGCCCCAGGCAGGCTGAAATCCTGCATGCGACCCTGACTTTCACCCACGTGGTTGGTCTGGTCGAAGCGCAGGACGTTGAGCCCGTTGGCCGCGAGAAAATAGGCCAGCTGGAGATTGTTTTTCTTCGTCTCGCCGTATTTCGGCGCAATGACAACCCAGGGGCGCCCGGCGAGCGCACCCGTGTGATCAAGGCACGCGGCGATTTTCAGTCCGGTCCGGCTGGGAAAAGAGACAAAATCAGTTCGAATGTGTCCAATTTGGACATGCGAAGAATCCGCAATCATGTGGTAGTTGACCCGCGCGACGGATTCAGAGGATTTTTACCGGCAATGCAACGAGCAAGTCCCGTTCCCGGGCCTATTTCCACCGTTGCGCACAGGACTTCGCGCTTGCTTCAACGGGCATCCGTTAGTGGTCTTGTTTGACCCAAACGGAAGTGACCCGGCTCCTCCTCATCACCGAAGATCAGAATCAGGCGCTGACGCTCCAGGGTGCTCTCGCGTCCGCGGCCGACTTCCAGGTTCACCATCGGTCAAGATTTGCGGATGCACGCGGCGCTTTGACCGCCGGGGCTTTTGAAGCGTGCCTCTTCCTGCCCGCGAATGTGGAGGCCGATTTTTGCACCGAGCTCGCCGCGGCGCGCGCCCTGGCCCCCCGGCTGGCAATTGCCGTCGTGGCGCCCTCCGGCGCGGGCACCGAAACGCAACCCCGGCTCCTGTCCGCCGGCGCGGACAGCGTGTTGTTCCAGCCGCTCGATGTCGCGGCGCTCGCGACCAACCTGACGCGCCTGACCGGCCGCGGCGAAACGCCGACCGTCGCCTCCGCCAATCCTTTTGCCGGTCCCGCGCTCGCGCCTGCCCGGCTCAACGCCAAAGCGGCCGCCCTGTCCTCCGCCTTGGAAGTGTTGCGCGATTTCTCGCAAGTGCTGGGCTACTCGCTCGATTACCGGCAGCTGACGCATCAGTTCATCCTGAAATTGCGCGAGGTGGTCGGCGTCTCCCGCATCGCCATCTTTCTCGAACCCGGCACGGCGCAGGTGATGCCAACAACCTCCGGTCCCGACGGCACCACCCTGACGTGTGCCGCGGCCGTGGGCATCCCGGCGGATCTCGTCGAGTGCTTCGCGTTGACCCGCAAGAGCGGCCTGGGTCGCCAGCTCTCCCAGCAGCCCCAGATTCTGCGGGCCCCCACGCAGACGGTCCCGCCCCAGCTCGACCCCAAAATCGTCCGGGAGTTCGAGGTGCTCGGGGGCCAGGTTGCCATCCCGGTCAACGACCGCGAACGCACGATCGGCATCGCCATCTTGGGCGACCGGATCACGGGCGGAGAATTCAGCGATGAGGAATTGCTGCTCGTCTATCACCTGCTCGAGGAACTCGGACTCGCGGTGAAAAACAGCTGGTTGCACGATCAATTGGTCGGCAGCCACAAACTCTTCGGCAGTGTGTTGAGCAGCCTGACGGTGGGCGCCCTCGTGATCGGCCCCAACCAGCAGGTCGCCTACGCCAACCGCGCGATCATCGATTTCCTCCTCGGGGCCAGGGCCGATCGTCTCGACGTGCACGACCTGCCCCCGGCCATCGCCGCCCGCTTGCACGACGTCGTCGAGAAAGGCGTCGAAGCCGACACTTTTTTTCACGAGACCGCCGCGTCGCCGCCCCGGCTTTTTCGCGCGACGATCATTCCGCTGCGCCAGCCGCAGACCCGCCTTCCGCAGACCGCCATGTTGTTGCTGGAGGATTTCACCAGCATCCGCGCCGGCCAGCAGGCGGAGATCGAATCGTCCAATCTCAAGCTCATCAGTCTGATTGCCCGGCGCTTCGCCCACGAGATCCGCAACTCCCTCGTGCCGCTCACCACGCACGCGCAGCTCTTCGATTCCGAGATCGCCCACGATGACTTCCGCGAATCCCTGAAGGCCTCCCTCCATCGCGAGACGCAACGCATCCAGCGATTCACCGACCAGATGCTGCTCCTCGCCCGCGCCGACCAGCCGCCCGAGGAACTCGCCTCCCTCGATGAGATCTTGCGCAGCAGCTTCGAGAAATCCCGCGCTTTTTCCGGCGGGGAGGCCAATCTCGAGATCAAGAGCGAGTTGCCCCCGGTGATGTTGCGTTGCAACCGCGCAAGTCTCGCCCATGCATTCCAGGAAATCTTCCTCAACGGCCTGCAGTCCAGCCACGATTCGAGCCGCCGGGTCGTCGTCTCGCTCAACGCCGCGCCGAACACCGAGGGCCGCGCCGAGCTCGTGATCACGGTGCGCGACAGCGGCACCGGTTTTGCGCTGGAATCCGCCCCGCGGGCGACCGAGCCATTTTTCACCACGCGCAACACCGGGGTCGGCCTCGGTCTGACCATCGCCCAGCGCGTCATCTCCGCCCATGACGGCAGTCTCGCGGTGCATCCCCGGCAGACGCCCGCCGACGCGGACCTCACCATCCGTCTCCCCCTTCCCCGCTAGCATGACTCCATCCTCCCCCTCCCGCCCCGCCTTGGCCCGCCTTACCCCCTGGGTCGGAGTCTTCGCCCTGCTTGCCGCCCTGCCGGCCGCGCTCGCTTCCGGCACGCGTGTCGGGTTCAAGGACGCCTTCGCCACCGCGCGCGGCAACGCCTTTGTCGCCACCGCCGACAATCCCAGCGCACTCTACTACAATCCCGCGGGCATCACGCAACTCGACGGTCTGCAGCTGGCGGGCAATCTTTACCGGCTCGCGGTCTCGTCCGACTACACGGGCACCGGCGTCGCGGCCTCGATGAACGACGACGCCCAATCGGTGCCGTCGCTCTACTTCACGTGGAAACCCGCCGAGTCCTCGTGGGCCTATGGCTTCGCGGTCTATGCGCCCTTCGGTCTCTCGACCGAGTGGCCGGACAATTCGCCGCTGCGCACCTTTGCCCTCAAGAACGAGCAGACCTACCTCACCTACAATTTCAGCGCGGCGTGGCAGGTGTCACCGTCGCTCTCCCTCGGCGGCAGCCTGACCTACAACCGCGTCGACACCGACTTGAACCGGCGGATCGGCGTCTTCAGCCCGACGGATCTTTTTCGCTTTGAAGGCAACGGTGACGCCATCGGGTTCAATCTCGGCGTGCTCTGGGCCGCCAACGAGCGCCACAGTTTCGGCCTCAGCTACTCGCACCCCACGTCCGTCACGCTCAAGGGCTCGTCGGTCACGGCGCCCGTCCTGCCCGTCGAATCCGCCGAGGCTCGTTTCGAGTTTCCCGAAGTGCTGATCGTGGGCTGGTCCTTCCGTCCCACCCCCGCATGGAATCTCGAGGTCAACCTCGACTGGACCAACTGGAACCGCCTCAACACGGTGACGGTGCAAAAGGCCTCCGGCGCGACGGCGCTGCCGTTCAACTGGGAATCCGGTTTGTTCTACGAATTCGGGGCGACCCGCTACTTCACCAACGGCTGGAACGTGAGTGCCGGTTACTGCTTCACGGAGAACTCCACGCCCGATTCCACCTACACGCCCGCCGTGCCGGACAGCGATCGTCATTTCTATTCCGCGGGGGTCGGTTACCGCAGTCACCGATTCACCGCCGATCTCGCCTGGCAGTATGCCGATGGCGGCACGCGGCGCGTCACCGGCAGCCCACCTTCGCTGATCGGGGCCACGGCCGACGGCAGTTACCGGAACGCCATCAACGCCGTCTCCCTCTCCTTGGGTTACAAATTCTAACCGCTCGCGCCCATGACCGCCATCGCGCCTTCTCCTTCCGCCACGCTCCCCACGCTCCTCATCGTCGATGATGAAGAGGGTCCGCGCCAGTCGCTGCGCATGGTCTTCCGGCAGGACTTCAAGGTGCAGACCGTCGACAACGGCGAAGCGGCGCTGGAATTCGCGCGCCACCATCCGGTGCAGCTCGCGATCCTCGACATCCGCATGGCGGGAAAATCCGGGATCGACGTGCTCCGCGGTCTCAAGGCGATCGACCCGCACATCGAGGTGATCATGCTCACGGCCTACGAGACGATCGAGACGGCGCGCCAGGCTCTCCGGCTCGGCGCCTGCGACTATCTCAGCAAACCGTTCGACCTCTCGACCATTCGCGAGGCCGTGACGCGCGCGCTGCACCTGCGCCGGATTTCCGAAACCGTTTCGTCCACCTCGGAGCGCCTCCAGGCCCTCACCGTGCAACTCAACGATGCCTCGGTGAGGGAGGAAATGTCCCGCACCACGACCGAGATCTATGCTGGTGCGCTGCACGACATCAACAACCCGCTCACTGTCATCACGGGCTACGTCGAATTGCTGCGGCACAAGTTGGAGAGCGTCGGTTCCCTCTACGGCGCCGACCTGCATGGCGTGCGCGAGGACGTCAACCTGCTCGCCAAACAGGTGAACACCTGCGCCGCCATCACCCGGCGCTACCTGCGTTTTGTCAGCAAACGCAGTTCCCACATGCCGGAAGTGTCGGTCAACCAGGTGATCGACGACGTCCACACGCTGATGCGCAATCACCCGACACTGCACGGCGGCAAGCTCTCGACCAAGCACCTCGACCACGACGCCTGGGCGCAAATCGGCGGCACGGAACTCATCCAGATTCTGCTCAATCTCACGGTCAACGCCTTCCAGTGCAGCGACCTCCCCCAGTCGGTTTGGATCACCGCCGAGCGCCACGACGAGCCGCTCGCGATTGACACGTTCAAGGACACCCCGACCGAGCGCTTCATTCACCTCGAGTCCTTCAACAACCACCCGCCGCTGGTCGCCCTGTCCGTGCTCGATCAGGGGCCCGGCATCACGCAGGACGTGCTCTCGCGGATCTTTGAACCCTACTTCACGACCAAAGCCCAGACCGGCACCGGCCTCGGTCTGGCGATCGTGACGCGGCTCGCCAAACACCATTCCGCGCTCGTGCAAGTGCGGACCAAGCCCGGCGAAGGCACCCGTTTCACGATCTATCTCCCCGCGAAGGAGCCGAGCCATTCGGGTGATCCGTTCAATCGTTGATTGGTCCGGTCGTGCGGGCGACGTAAAGGATCCGGTCCGTGCCCCGGCGATCCCCCGGGCAGCCAAAATCCTGACGGCTTGGTTGCGCGCTTGCGCGTTTCCCGCCGCGCGGCTTCACTCCGGGCGTGATTGAGATTCTCATCCCGCTGATCGCTGCTGCCCTCGCCGGTGGCCTGGGCTGGTTTGTCGCCCACGCGCGCTCCGCCGCGATCGCCGAGCGCGCCCGCCTGCTGGCGGAGGACCTCCAAACCACCCGTCTACGCCTCACCGACGTCGAGGAACAGAAATCCAAACTCGAGTCCGCCCTCGCCGCCGAGCGCGCCACCGCGGCCGAGAAGGTCGCCTCCCTCACCCAGGCGCACGAACGGCTCACCACCGAATTCAAATCCCTTTCCGCGGACGCGTTGAGCAAGAACACCGACGAGTTCCTCAAGCTGGCCCGCGAATCCTTCGGCAAGTTGCAGCAGCAATCCGTCGGCGACCTCGAGAAACGCCAGCAAGCCATCGATTCCCTCGTCAAGCCGCTCAAGGAATCGCTCGAGAAGGTTGACGGCAAGATCGTCGAAATCGAAAAAGCCCGGGCCTCCGCCTACGGCCAGCTTTCCGAACAGCTGAAGTCGCTCACCACGACCCAGAGCCAGCTGCAATCCGAGGCCGCGAAACTTTCCACCGCCCTGCGTTCCACCACCACCGCCGGCACGTGGGGGGAATTGCAGCTGCGGCGCGTCATCGAGCTCTCGGGCATGAGTTCCTATTGCGATTTCGTGGAACAGGAATCCTCCGGCGCCTTCCGTCCCGACGTCATCGTGCGACTGCCGGGCGGCCAGCAGATCGTCGTCGACGCGAAGGCCCCCAACGACGCCTATCGCGAGGCCGCCAACGCCTCCGATGAGAAGATCCGCGCCGAAAAACTGGCGGAGCACGCCGGCAAGGTCCGCAGCCATATCGATGCGCTCGGCGCCAAGAACTATTGGGAACAATTCCAGCCATCGCCGGAGTTCGTCGTGCTCTTTCTCCCGGGCGACCAGTTTCTCTCCGGCGCCCTGCAGTCCGATCCCACGCTCCTCGATCGCGCCATTGGCAAGAAGGTCCTGCTCACCACGCCCGCTTCGCTCATCGCCCTGCTCAAGGCCGCCGCCTATGGCTGGCGCCAGGAATCCGTCTCCAAGAACGCCGAGGAAATCGCCGATCTCGGTCGGCAACTCTACGATCGCATCACCAATTTCGCGGACAACCTCGACAAGGTCGGGCGCGGTCTCGAAACCGCCGGCAAGGCCTACAACGCCGCCGTCGGTTCGTTCGAACAGACCCTCCTCCCGGGCGCGCGCAAGTTCGAGGAACTCGGCGCCAAGGGGATGAAGGACCTCGCGGCGCCCCAGCCCGCCGAGACGCAGCCGCGCGACATCCTCAAACGAGTCTGATTCCGCGTCGCGACTCCCGCGCCGGTTCGACCCACCGCTTTTCCCATGCCCTCCCTTGAAGCACTCTGGCAGCCGCTCTACGCCGAACTCGACGGCGAGGAGGCACCGGCGGAAGTCTTGCAGCAATCCGAACTCGAGTTGCGCCGTGGCGGTTACGTCGTGCGGTTTGGCGGCATCGCGGCGGATCAGGGCACCTATACGCTGGACGCCAACGGACTGACGCTCTGCGGCATGGTCGGGCCCAACGCCGGACGCACGATTCCCTGTCTCTTCAAGTTTGTGGAGGACACCCTGATGATCTGTTACGGCCTCTCCGGCACCCGACCGGAGAAATTCCAAACCCGCCAGGACGGCCAGCTCTACCTCGTCACCTACCGGCGGAAGGGTTGAGTCGCCCCGACTCAAGTGCCCATGCCCCGCGTCTCCGGATTGTTCATCTATCCCGTCAAGTCGTGCCGTGGCCACGCGGTCAGCGCGGCGGCGGTCGACGCGTGGGGTTTCGTCGCTGACCGGCGTTACATGGTGGTCTCGCCCGCCGGGGATTTCTTTACCCAGCGCCAGTTTCCCCGGATGGCGCTGATCGAAACGGAACTGACCGCCGCCAGACTCGCGCTGGCGGCGGCGGGTCACCCCGCCATCGAGATTTCGTTGCTCCCGCGCCAGCCGACAACCCTCGCCGCCAAAATCTGGAAGGACGCTGTGCTCACCGATGACTGCGGCGACGCGGTCGCCGACTGGCTCACGCGTTTCCTCGGCACCCCGGCCCGGCTCGTGCACATGGGCGCGGATTACCACCGGCCCGTCAAGGCGCAGCCCGGTGACACCGTGTCATTTGCCGACGGTTACCCGTTTCTCGCCATCACCGAGGCGTCGGTCGCCCAGCTCAACGACCGCATCATCGCCGCCGGCGCGGAGCCGGTTCCGTCCAACCGCTTTCGCGCCAACCTCGTGCTCTCCGGGTGCGAGGCATTTGCGGAGGATGCGTGGGCGCGCTTCCGCGTCGGGGAGGTCACCTTCCGCAACGCCGGCCCCTGTATCCGCTGCAGCGTCACCACGACCGATCAGCACACGGCCAAGCGCGGCAAGGAGCCCCTGCGCACGCTCGCCACTTTCCGCCGCGCCGACGCCGATCCCACCGACGTGAAGTTCGGGGTGAACCTGATCAACGAAACCAAGTCCGGCACTGTGCGGGTCGGTGACGAGCTGTTGTTCCTGTAGCCATGTTCCCTCTCGCCGCCGGTTTGGCCCAGGTTTCCCGCTTCGCCGCCTTCCTCTTCCGCTGATGCGGGTCAGTCCTCCACGCTCCGACCCCGCGTGGACTTGATCTTTGCCCGGTGCTTCTTGGTCTGAATCATCCGCACCTTCTGGCCGCGCGATTTCTGGCGTTTCTGCCGGCGCACGAGTTCGCGGGCCGATCGCGCTTCGTGGGTAGCGGTCGCGCGCCGCCCTTCGAGCTTTCCGGCCAGTTCCTGCCACGCGATCAGTCGGTTCGCGACCTGCGAGCGCTCGCGCTGACAGCGCACTTCGACCCCCGTCGGTCGATGGCGCAAGGTCACGGTGGATGACGTCTTGTTGATTTTTTGACCGCCGGCCCCGGACCCGCGCACAAAGCGTTCCTCCACGTCCGCGGGGCGCACCCGGAGGGAGACAAATCGCGCCCGCAGCGGCGCTTCTACGATCTCGGGAAAGTCAGCCATCTTTTTGTCCTGCAAAGTGAAACTAAACCCGCCGAAATGAGTCAAACCAACCTCGACTGACCAACAACGACCGGACTCCGCCTGCCGGGGCAGACCGCCGCCCCCGGTGGTTGGTTCGGCGCTTGTCACTCTCCCACCCGCTCCCTTCACTTCCCCCTTATGATTAACGGCCCCGCTTGGTCCCAAAAACTCCGCGCTGAAATCGGCAAAGCCGTCATCGGCCAGGACGAAGTCGTTGAACGCCTCCTCGTCGCCTTGCTCGCCAACGGCCACGTGCTCCTCGAGGGCATGCCCGGTCTGGCGAAGACGCTGCTCGTCCGCTCGCTCGGCACCGCCCTCGGCGTGCAGTTTGAGCGCATCCAGTTCACGCCCGACCTCCTGCCGAGCGACGTCGTCGGCACGATGATTTTTTCGCCGAAGGACGGCGCCTTCGCCACGCACCAGGGGCCGATCTTCGCCAACCTCGTGCTGGCCGACGAAATCAATCGCGCGCCGGCCAAGGTCCAATCCGCGTTGCTCGAGGCGATGCAGGAACGCCAGGTCACGATCGGCGGCAACACGCTGCCGTTGCCGCGGCCCTTCTTCGTCATGGCGACGCAAAATCCCGTCGAGCAGGAAGGCACCTACCCGTTGCCCGAAGCCCAGACGGATCGTTTTCTCTTCAAGTTGATCGTCGACTACCCCTCCGCGGCCGAAGAAGCGCGCATGATGGACATGTGGGGTCAGGTCACCAAGTCGCCCACGCTGCAACCGGTCTCAAGCGGGACGGAGTTGCTCGAGCTGCGCGAGCAGGTCGACGCCATTCACGTCTCGGCCGGCGTGCAGGCCTACATTCTCGCGCTCGTGCGAGGCACGCGCGATCTCGCCGCCCAAGCCGAGGGCACCACGAGCACGCCCAAGCGTCTGCTCAACTTCGGCGCCTCGCCACGCGCTTCGCTCGCGCTGTTTCAAGCCGGTCGCGGCCTCGCGTGGCTGCGCGGCGCGGATTACCTTTCGCCCGCCCTCGTGCAGGAAATTTTCCTCGATGCCCTGCGCCATCGCGTCGGCCTCACCTACGAAGCCGAGGCGGAGGAGCTCACCTCCGACCGCATCCTCTCGCAGGTGCTCGAACGCACCCCGGTGCCCGCCCACGTCTGATGCCCCGTTCTCCCGCGACTGCCGCGGGAGAAGGAGCCGGATCCGCTGATGCCCTCCCCCCTCGCCGCCCACACCTCGATCGTCACCTCCCAGCTCGCGCTGTTGCGCCAGCTGGAGTGGAAGGTGCGTCATGCGGTGGAGAATGTGCTCAGCGGCGAATACCGCTCGGCCTTCCGCGGGCGCGGCATGGAATTCGATCAGGTCGTCAAATACACCTACGGCGACGACATCCGCGACATCGACTGGAACGTCACGGCGCGTCTCGGCGAGCCCTACCGCAAGAAGTTCATCGAGGAACGCGAAGTCACGCTGCTGATCGTCTTCGAGGACAGCGTCAGCCTGCAGTTCGGCTCCGGCGCGCAATCCAAGCGCGAGGTCCTGCTCGAGCTCGCGGGACTGTTGATGATGCTCGGCGCGGTCAACCGCGACCGCGTGGGTTTTTTGCATGCGTCCCGCGATGGCTACGCCCTCAAGGAGCCGGTGCGGGGTCGCGGCCAGATTCTCCACCTCGCCGCGCAATTGCTGGGCAAACCGGCTCCGGCCCTCGACGCCGCGACAGGCACTGAGGGCGGACCGGCCTCGCCGATTCCGTGGCGCATTCTTGCGCACGCCGCGCCGCGCCACAGCATTCTGATCTGGCTTGCCGATTTCCCGCCGCAGGTCTCGCCGGAAGGCTGGAGCGTGCTGTCGCGGCGTTACCAAACCATGGGCTTTCGCGTCGATGACCCGTGGGACCGCGAGTTGCCGGACACGCGGGTGCTCACCGCCTACGATCCCGTTTCCGGCCGGCTGGTGAATCTCAACGGCGCCTCGGCCGCCCAGCGCGCGGCGCATGCCGAGTGGGTGCAGGAGCGCGAGCAATCGTTCCGCGATCTGTTCCCTGCTCCGCTCAGTCGCCTCGTGGTTCCGACGGATGAGGACCGGCTCAAGGCGCTCGTGCGCTTCTTTCACGCCCGCATGGCTGCGGGCACCCGCCGCTGATGCCGACGCTGATTCCAGTCCCCAGGTGGAGCGCGTTGTCCCCAACGCGCTTGCACGTCGCCGGCCCATCAAAGCGTCTTGAGGTCAAGCCGCTCCACCTCGCGACGCCATGAGCAACTACACGCTCGCCGAACCCCTCTGGCTGCTCGCCCTGCTGGCGTTGCCGCTGATGATCTGGGTGCGCGGCCGTCGCGGCGCCCCGGTGCTCGTGGTGCCGTTCGCGGCGGCGTGGCACAAACCGACTTTCATCCCGACCTCGCGCTGGCCGGCATCCTTTGCCCTCGTGGGTCTGGCCTTGCTGATCTTCGCCCTCGCGCGCCCCCAGATCGTCGAGGACAAGCGCGAGGTGAAGCAACAGGGCTACGACCTGATGCTCGCGATCGATCTCTCCGGCTCGATGCTCGCCGAGGACTACGAACGCAACGGCGAGCCGATCAACCGCCTGCAGGCGATCAAGCCCGTCATCCAGGCCTTCATCACCCAGCGCACGAGCGACCGCATCGGCATGGTGGTCTTCTCCGGCCGCGCCTACACACTGGCGCCGCTGACCTTTGATCACGAGTGGCTCGGCCGTCAGGTCGAACGCCTCAAGCTCGGCTTGATCGAAGACGGCACCGCCATCGGCGACGGCCTCGGCGTCTCGCTGACCCGGCTCGAACAAGCCGGCCGCGAGGAAAACAACCTGCGCAAGGGCGCGTTTGTGGTGCTGCTCACTGATGGCGCCAACAATCGCGGCCTGCTGACGCCTGACCAAGCCACCGACATCGCCAAGTCGCGCGGCGTGCCCGTCTACACCATCGGTGCCGGTCGCGACGGCCTCGTGCGCATGCCGGTCTTCGACGACAATGGCCGGAAAATCGGTTACCGGCGCGCCATCTCCGATCTCGACGAAGGCCAGCTGCGGGCAATGGCCACGGCGACGGGCGGGAAGTTTTTCCGCGCCTTTGACAACGACACGATCGCGAAGGCATTTGCCGCCATCGACCAGGCGCAGAAGATCGAATTTCAGTCAAAGTCCTACCTGATCACCACCGAGCTCTTCACCTGGTTTGCCGGTCCGGGCGCCGGTTTGTTGCTGCTGGGAGCCTTGATCGCCCTGCCCCCGCGGTTTCCGCGCTGGAGCGCCCGCGGGGCGAAAGGAGTGCGGGCATGAACTTCCATTCCCCGCATCTACTCTGGCTGCTGCTCCCCTTGCTGCTGTTGTTTTCGTGGGAACTGGCGCGCCGCGTCTCGGGCGCCGGCACAGCCTGGCCCAAGATCGCCCGCGCGTGGGCCGGGGCCTTCGATGTCTCCCTCGGCACCAAGCACACCACGGCCGAAACGCGGCCGCGCATCTGGCTGTGGTTCGGCCTCGCCCTCTGCGTCATCGCGGTCGCCCGCCCCCAGTGGGGCGTGATCGAGGAGCAGGTTTTTGACCAATCCCGCGAGGTCCTGATCGCCGTTGACCTGTCGCGGTCGATGCTCGCGGAGGACGTCAAACCATCGCGCCTCGATCGCTCGAAGCTGCTCATCACGTCGTTGCTCGATGGACTCAAGGGCGAGCGCGTGGGTCTGGTGTTGTTCGCCGGCACGGCCTTTCTCCAAAGTCCCCTCAGCGCGGATTACGAGATCCTGCGCGAATTTCTGCCGGCCCTGAAGCCCGACTACCTGCCGGAAGGGGGCTCGAATTACAAAGCCATGCTCGAAACCTCGATCCAAGCCTTCGGCACCTCGACGGCCGACCGCTACCTCATCGTGTTGAGCGACGGCGAGAGCACCGAGGAAGGCTGGAAGGCCTTGGGCGAAAATCTGAAGACCAAGGGCATTCGCGTCATCGGCCTCGGCATCGGCACGGTGCAGGGTTCCTTCATTCCCGATGAAAGCGGCGGTTTCGTGAAGGACGAGCGCGGCGCCGTCGTCCTGTCGCGACTCAACAGCGCTTCCCTGCAGGATCTCGCCCAGACCACCGGCGGCTCCTACACGGACGCCAGCAGCTGGGTCGATCTCCCGGCCTTGTTGAAGAAAACCGTCGAGGCAGGACAAAAGGGGCAATTCACCGAGAAGAACGCCGCGCGCCTGATTGAACGCTACCAATGGTTTCTCGCGCCGGGTCTGCTGCTCTTGATGATCAGTTTCTGGGCCGAGTTCCCCGTGCGCCCGCGCGAACGGGCCTTGCCCCTCGGCCGGAGCGGGACACGAAAAATTTCCAACGCCGGCAACAAGCTGGCCGCCGCCATCACGATCACGGTCGGCCTGCTTTGGCTCTCCGCTCTCAGCACACCGTCCGCCGCCTGGGCCCAGCCAGCGGCGATCGAGGACACCTTGGCCAAACCCCTGACGACTACCGTCGCCCGGCTGGCGGACAAAATCGCTTTGACCGCGAAGGACTGCAGCGAACTCGCGCAGACCACGATCACCTACGGTCAGCGACTCAAGTCAACGCAACAGACCCCGCCCGAAGGCGTGGTGAAAGATGCCCTCACGGCCGTGGATCTCGGCGAGCAAACGGAGGCCAAGGCCGCCGACTGGCCCCGCCTGCGCCAGGAGCTGGAAGCCCTGCTGGAAAAACCGGAAAAGCCACAGGAGGACAAGAAGGACGAAGAGCAAAAAAAAGACCAGCAGCAGAACAAGGATCAGCAGAGTCAACCGCAGCAGGACCAGCAGAAACAGGAACAATCGCCTTCCGAACAGAAGCAGCAGGATGAACAACAGAAGCAGCAGGATCAGGACGCCTTCGGTGACATGAAGGAAGAAGAGAAACAAAACGCCGAGGAATCGAACGAACCGCCGTCGCCGCCGAAACCGCAGACCCAGAAAGTCGGCGGGCAGAAGGAGAAAAAGGAGGAGCAACTGCTCGATCCCGACCTCGCCATGCCGCTCCAAAAACTCGATCAAGTCCGCAATCAAGACTCCCCCGCCAAACTCCAGCAGCTCTTGCAAGGTCAGCAGCAGAAGCAGCCGAAGAAAGGCAAGGACTGGTAACTTCCATGCGTCAGCCGAAATCCATTTTCCCTCTCTTCTTTTTCGCCCTCGTGCTTGCGCTCACGACGGCCACCGGCCTGCGCGCGCAGTCGGTGCGCTGGAACCCGCCCGCCGGTCAACTCGGCTTCAACCAAGTCAGCGAACTCGCGTTGGAATTCGAGGACTGCGAGCCCACCAGCGGGCTGCAACTGCCGGAAGTCGACGGACTGGTCTTCGGACGGCCCTCGCAGCGCAGCGAGACGAGCATGGTCAATTTCAGCGTCACGCGCCGCTTCGTGTTGGTCTTCCCGGTGCGGCCCACGAAGCGCTCCGCCCTCCAGATTCCCGCGTTTCAGATCGCGACCGACAAGGGCATGCTGCGCGTGGCCGCGGCCAATTACACGGTGGGCGACGCGACGGTCGGCAACAGCGGCCTGGCGATCAACGACATCTCGTCGGCCAGCCTCACCGTGCCGAAGATCACCTTCTGGGCCGGCGAAGTCTTCCCCGTCACCTACAACCTCAGCGTCATCAAACGCTACTTTCACTCGCCCGCGACCCTCGTCGATTGGCAGGCCGCACCCTTGGTCATGGAAGAGTGGTCAAAACCCGAACCGGCAGAAACGATGATCCGGGGCGAACGCCGCATCGTCGCCACGCAATCGACCCGCGCCTATGCGAAGCAGGCGGGCACCTACGCCTTCAAACCCGCGCAACAGTTGGTCAATCTCGTGGTCGGCACCTCCGGGTTCGGCCTGTTCTCCACCCCCACGGTGGAACAACGCGTGCTCACGACCGAACCGCTCGAACTGACGATTCGCGCCCTCCCGACGGCACCGCACGATTTTTCCGGCATGGTGGGCCAGTTCACGCTCGTTTCCAAAGTGGTTCCCCTCACGCCCGCGGCGGGTGAACCCGTCACGTGGACGCTGGAACTCTCCGGCACCGGCAACTGGCCCGACATCTCCGGCCTGCCGCAGCGCGAGGTTTCGAGCGATTTCTCCGTCGTGCAGCCCAAGTCGAAGCGCACGATGAAGGACAATTCCCTCTTCGACGGCACGCTGAGCGAAGACGTCGTGCTCGTGCCCACCAAGCCGGGCACCTACACCCTCGCCGCGGTCAAGATCACCTACTTCGACCCCGCGAGCGGTTCCTACAAATCGATCGCCACCCCACCCACGACGATCACGATTGGTGCCGCCAATGCGGCCCCCGTGCGGGCTTCGCCGGGCGGTCCGGTGCAATTCTCCCTCGCACTCCCCGCCGCCGCCCCGTCGTTCGTGGCACCGGAGCCCGTTCCGCCCATCCCGCCGGAGAACCTGCCGCGCGATCCGCTGGGCGAAAGCGAGCGGGGCCTCGTGCCACTCCCACTCCCCGTCCTGATTTGGGTCTGCGTCGCGGCCGTTGCGCTCATTCCCTTGTGCCTCTGGCTCGGCCTCGCCGCCGTGCGCTCCCGCGCCCTCGATCCGCAACGCCAACGGCGCCGGGCCCACGCCGCGCTCGTCCACACGCTGGCCGAATTGCGCTCCGCGCCGACGGCCAACCGCAGCGCCTGGTTGCGCGATTGGCAGCAACACGCGGCCGTGCTCTGGCAGATTCCGCACGCCGCCCCCGGGGCACCGCTGGTCAACGACAGCATCGCGGCCACCGCGCAGGACGCTGCGCCTGTCTGGACCGCGCTCTGGAACGAAGCGGATCGCGCCCAACACGGTCGCGACGAGGCACTGCCCGACGACTGGTCCCCCCGGGCGGAAGGCGCACTGCAAGCCGTGCGCGTGCCCGGCTGGCCGGTAACCTCCCTCTTCGCGCCGCGCCACCTGCTGCCGTTCCTCTTCCTCGCCGTGGTCGCCCTCGCGCCGCTGTCCGCCCGGGCCGACGCCCACGATGACTACAAACGCGGCCAATACGCCGCGGCAGAGGCCGCGTGGCGCAAGACCATGACCGCGACCGGCGACGATTGGACCGTGCGGCACAACCTCGGGCTCGCGCTGGCCCAACAGGACCGCTGGGCCGAAGCGACCGCGCACTGGACCAGTGCAGTTCTCCTCCACACCCGCAGTGAACTCACGCGCGGGGATCTCGTGCTCGGGCTCCAACGCTCGGGCCTGGCTCCGCCGGAACTCGTCGGTCTCTCGCGCGGCGAAGGCCGCTACAATCTCGCGCGCCGCGCCTCCCCGGGTGAGTGGCAGGCTTTGCTCGTGGCCGCCTCCGTGTTGATCGCCGCGGCGCTCGTGCTCCTGCTCTTGGCAGGTTATCGCCGCACCGGCAATTGGGCGCGCTCCACGGCCCTCGGCTTGGTGCTGGTGGCCATCTTCATCGCGGCGACGGCCACGTTCAGCCTCCGCACCTATGGGCAACTCGCGAGTCCGGACGCCGTGCTGGTGTGGCGCGCCTCGACGTTGCGCAGCGTGCCCACGGACGCCGATACGCAAAAAACCACCGCGCTCTCCGCCGGTTCGATCGCAACGGTGGACAAGACCTTCCTCGGTTGGAGCCGCCTCAACTTCGCCGGCGGCCAGACCGGCTGGGCCCGCACCGCCGACCTCGTGCACCTCTATCGTTGAAGCCAGGTGCCGCGCGCGGCGCTCACTTGGTCTGATACCACTTCTCGTCGCCCGGTTGCTGCTGCCAGTTCTCGAGCAACGGGAAAATCTCCTCCACGGTGTTGGCCACGGCATACTTGCCGCGCACCGACACGTGCATGAATTTCTCCTCCACGACCCGCTCAAACATCTTCACCAAATCGTCGTAGTATCCGCCGTGATTGAAAATAATGACCGGCTTGTGCAGCACCTCGAGGTGGGCGAGCGTGAGGATCTCGAGGAGTTCCTCCAAGGTGCCCCAGCCGCCGGGCAGGGCCAGAAAGGCATCCGCGCGCGTTTCCATCAGCATCTTGCGCTCCCGCATGGTGATGACCGAGATGAGTTCGTCGGCCTCGTCGAACGCGAGTTCCCGCACCTTCATGAACTCCGGAATCACGCCGACGACGCGGCCGCCGCCTTTTTTTGTGCCCCGCGCCACGGCGCCCATCAGCCCGGTTTTCCCACCGCCGTAAACGAGCGCCCAGCCCCGTCGGGCGATCTCCGCGCCCACCGCCTCGGCCGCAGCGTAGTATTTCGGGTCGAGGCGATCACTGGAGGCGCAATAGACGCAAAGGGACTTCATGACAGGGTTTTTGAAACCATGGTTGACCGGGATTCGCACGGCAAAAGTTTCCGCCGCTTTGGTGATTCACCCCGGGCCGCATCTTAGTCTATCCGTAATCACCTGTGGCCGAGACCAAGTCCAACTACCGCGGCCGCCTGGCCCCCTCCCCCACGGGTCACCTGCATCTCGGCCACGCCCGGACGTTCTGGACCGCGCAGCAACGCGCGCAGGAAGCAGGCGGCGAACTCATTTTGCGCAACGACGACCTCGACCTCGGTCGGTGCCGCCCCGAGTTCGCGACGGCAATGATCGAGGACATGAAGTGGTTCGGCCTGACGTGGTCGGAAGGACCCGATGTCGGCGGACCCCACGCGCCCTACAACCAAAGTCAGCGCCTCGCGCACTACGGCACGGCGTTTGAACGGCTGCGCGCGGCGGGGCAGATCTACGCGTGCACCTGCTCCCGCAAGGACGTGCAAGGAGCAACGACCGCGCCCCACGAGCAGGCCGACGAACCGCTCTATCCCGGCCACTGCCGGCCGGAAAAACTCCCGGCCGAGGAACAGGCGCAGCGCGCGACGTGGCTCCGCGACGGGGTGAACTGGCGGTTTCGCGTGCCCGAAGGCGAGACCCTGGAATTCATCGACGGCCATTTCGGGCGGCAGCACACCACCTTTGGTCGCGACCTCGG